>NZ_JBEXFP010000005.1:0-237358 GCF_040606825.1 Micromonospora sp. NPDC005367
GCCAGCCATAAAGACCAGCCAGTCCGGGGTAATAAATCAATTTGGCACTGGCTTATCAAGCACCCTGTTGAGTTCTCAAAGAACAACCACACACCATCCGACCAACCCCCAAAAAAGGGCCCATCATCCGGGGCATTTCGTCCGGTGTCCCGCCGCTCCCGCGCCGGGCACTTTTACTACGTTACCTCACCGTCTCCGCCGTGTCAAACCGATCTGTGCCGGTCTGTCGTGCTTCGTGCGGGTTGGTCCCGGCGAACACGCGCAGCAGCAAGCCGCTGAGCTTGATCGTCGGATTCGGCAGGCCGGCCGCTGCGGTCTCCCGCTAGCTCGCCCGGTGCCCTACCGGTCGTCAACCTTACCCGGTCGGTTCCGCCTCACCAAATCCGCCTCGCGACGAATCCGGGGCACCGCCCGAACCGATCTCGAAGTGGTCTGCGACCGCTCCGATCCCGGTGCCATCCCGGTGCCGGGCCCCGGGGCTTTCGTCCCGTTTGCCCCGTTCCGCGCTGGCAGAGAGAAAGTTACGTGAACGCGGGGTTGATCGTCAAATCGGGGGGCAGCGGTCCGCGTCACATGATCTTCGTCGGACTATCTCCGCTGCTCAGCAAGGTGCCGTCCGCCGCAGGTCCGGCCAGGACCAGGTAACCAACGGGTGAACGGCGCACCGGAGCAACGCCTGGGCGGCGCCGGCCACCCCACGACCCGCACCCTGCGGGCGGCTCGACGGCAGGTCCCGCGTCAGGAGGTACGCCGACGCGCTGCGAGCCAAGCGCGGATACCGAGTACGCCCACAGCGGTGCCGATGGCCAGCGACCCCGCGATCAGAAGCGCGTGCACCCAGAGAAAGGCGGTTGGCGACCCCTGTGCGGACGTACCGCTGGACCATGCCCTGGGGTCGTCCCAGATCGCCATGGCGAACCTCGGCCAGATCACCCACGTCCAGACACCGACCCCTGTCAGGAAGAGGGACCAGCTACGCGAAAGCACCATGGCACTCCAGTATGCCAGCGGCCTCCCGGCGCACAGGATCTTCGATGGGCCGGTCTCCGCCAACGCAGGTCGTCACGGGCACACCGGATAGTGCCGGATCAATCCGGGGTACGGTGAGCTCATGCCCCGGCCGAGTGTCCGCACGCCGGAGGTCGTCACCCGCACCGACGACCTCCCGCTCGGCGTACCCAGCTGCCCAGCCGAGCGCGGCGACGGCCGCGAGCAGACCCTCGATGTCCTTCGTGCCGGCGGACTGCGGTTCCGCGACGGCGCGCGATGGCGGACGGCGCACTGACCCGATCCCGCTGACCGGTCCGGCGTACCTCGCCGTGACCGGCGCGCCCGCGTATCAACCCGCTCTCCCCAGGCAGGAAAGGCGTACCACCATGTCCGCTCCACGGATGCTCACCGGGGACCGCCCGACCGGGCGGCTGCACCTCGGCCACTACGTCGGCAGCATCGCGAACCGCGTACGGCTGCACCAGCGGTACGACAGCTTCTTCATCGTCGCCGACCTGCACATGCTCACCACGAAGAACACTCGCGAGGACATCCAGCAGGTGGCTGACAACGCCCGCGAGATGGTCACCGACGTCCTCGCCGCAGGCGTCGACCCGGCCCGGGCGACGTTCTACCTCCAGTCCGCGATCCCCGAGGTCGGCGACCTGAACACGCTGCTGCAGAACCTGGTCACCGTGCCCCGGCTGCAGCGGGTGCCGTCACTCAAGGACATGGCCCGCGACTCGGGCAAGGAGGAGATGCCGTACGGGTTGCTCGGCTATCCGGTGCTCCAGGCCGCCGACATCCTCTGTGTGAAGGGGCAGGTCGTACCGGTCGGCAAGGACAACGCCGCCCACGTGGAGGTGACCCGGGAGATCGCTCGGCGGTTCAACGGGCTCTACGGGACCGTGTTCCCGGTCCCGGAGCTGATCCAGGCGGACACGCCCTCCCTCGTCGGGACGGACGGGGCAGCCAAGATGAGCAAGAGCCGGGGCAACACGATCCTGCTCTCCGACGACGCGGCCGCAGTACGGCGCAAGGTGATGGGCATGTACACCGACCCGAATCGGGTACGCGCCGACGTCCCCGGGACGGTCGAGGGAAACCCGGTCTTCGCTTACCACGACGTGTTCAACCCGGACCTGGCGCAGGTGACGGAGCTGAAGGAGCGCTACCGCGCCGGGCGGGTGGGTGACGTCGAGGTCAAGGAGAGGCTGGCCGACGCGTTGAACCACTTCCTCGACCCGATCCGGGAGCGTCGGGCTCGGATCGAGGACGACCGCGGCCTGGTCGACCAGCTGATCTTCGAGGGCACCGAACGGACCCGCCGCGAGGTGCGCCAGACGGTGAGCGAGGTACGCCGGGCGATGGGTCTGACCAGCGCGTACACCCGGATGCGCCGCCGGGCCGAGCGGGCTGGACGGGCCTTGGCCACCAACGGCTGACCCGCGGCCGGTGCCACGCGGGCCGTCCCGGCCGGGCGGGCACCGGCGAGGCCACGCAGGGCATGCCACGCAACGGCGCTGCCGGCCGTCGACCCTGCTCGATGAGCCGGCGGCGCCGCCGTGAATTCACCGCCGTCGGTGACCTCGACGAGGACCGCCGTAACGACCTCGTGGCCCGCGACGCCGACGGAGCGCTCTGGTCGTACGCCGGGCTCGGGAACAGTTCCTTCGCATCACGGGTCAAGGCCGGCTCCGGACGGAACATCTACAAAATCATCATCTGAGACCGATGCTCCGCCCGACCGCCCCTGGACACCAGCACGGCGTCCGGGGGGCGGTCGGCATCTCGACTCGACCGAAACGTCCCACCCATCCTGCGCCTGAGCTGCGGAAATGCGACTCGGTGCGGAGTGGACGAGGGCTTCGGACGGTGATACGACTTGACTATCGGCCCGTCAACGGCGCCGCGTCGTACCCCCACTTGATGCCGCCCGTTCAGTCGGGCCTCCGCCCGGGTCGCGTAGCCGCGAGGGCACCACCAGCCCATTCGTCGTACCGGCCCAGTGCACCCGCCGGATGGACGCGGCAGAGTCGCCCGAGGAGTACTCGTGCCGCACAACCGCATCCGCTCCCGGCGGCAGCCGTTCGAGGTCGCCGTCCTGCTGGCCGCCCCGCCCTGCGGCCTGCTCCTGATCGTGCTGGACGTTCGACCACCCTCGGTCACGCTGGCGATGGACACTCCGATCCAGGTCCTCTGGGAGGCCGGTCTGATCGTCGGAGGGGTGATCGGGCTCTCCGGGATCATCTGGCCCGGTCGGCTCGCGACGGGCCTCGGCATCGAACTGGCAGCGGTGGTGTTGCTGGGCACGATCACCGCCATGTACGCGGCGGCCCTCGCAGCGGTCTCGGGCCGGTCAGGGACCGCCGCGATCTCGTTCATCGTCGCCGTTTCCGTCGGATCCTTCTGGCGCGCCGGTCAGATCGTTCTCGACCTCCGCCTCCTGGCAGCGGCCAGCCGCACGACCGACACCGACCCGGAGATCCGCACCGAACTTGCGAATGGAGAGGCGGCATGAGTAGCGCGCCATCACCGGCCGCCCCGCATTGGCTACAGACCGTGCTCTCCGCGCTCGGCGTGCTGGGCAGCGCCGGAGGACTCGCCGCCATAGCCGCGGTGGTCATCCAGCGGGGCAAGTTCAAGGCCGACGCCGCGGACACCCTCACCGACGCCGCACTCACTCTGGTGCAGCCACTACGGGCGCGGGTGTGCGAGCTCGAACGCGAGGCGCTCGCGTCCCGCGAGGAACTGGCCACGATGCGCAGCAGAGTGCACCAGTTGGAGGCGGCTGTCCGGTCGCTGCGGCGGACGCTCGAGAAGTGGCGGGCGGCGGTGATGGCCCCGGACGCCACGCTTCGTCGGATCCGGGCGACGGTGGCGGAATCATCCGAACCACCCGATCTTTGAACCGGCGTACCCGGCGGCGACCGCCGGCGAGCTGCTGCCGCGGTCCACGTCCGACCGGTCGGGCGTACAGCACAACGCCGAAGCGTAGGGCCAGATCACATCCACGACGGTCGGCAGAACGGCGGGTACCGGCGGTCCTAGTCTCGACAGGGTGTGGCGACCGGAGCGGGTGTATCAGCGTGCCGCATAGCCTTCGGGCCATGGGCGAGACCACGATGGCGCGGCGGCGGACCGCTGCCGTGATGGTGGCGTTGGAGCTGGTGCTCGTCGCGCTCGGCTTCGGCGTGGCGCAGCAGGTCGAAGCCGACGGTGCCACCGAACGGACGCCCGTGGCCAACCTCCTCGGCCCCGACTTCGTCGACATCAGGGCCGTGCCGTCCCGCCCGAGCGCTCCCGCGACCGCGCCCGGGGCGGCCACCGGCACCTACACATGGGACTGCGGCCGCAACGAGAACGGCCACCGCAACACGGCCAACATCGTGACGGCACCGGGCTTCCCGGGTCAGGCGCATCACGTGCACGACTACGTAGGCAACGTCTCCACCGCGGTCGACTCGACCCTGCGCAGCCTCGCGGCCGCGCCGACCACCTGCCACAACGGTGATCGGTCGACCTATTTCTGGCCGGTGCTGCGCACCGTCGAGCCGGCCGGGACCGACCCGAGCGTCACCCCCGGTGGGACCGGCGATGCGACGGGCCACGAGGGCCACGACGGTGAGATCCAGGTGCCGGTCGAGGTGACGCTCACCTACTCCGGGAACCCGCGAGGAAACGTGGTGGCGATGCCGCAGCAGCTCGCCGGAACGGTCGGGGACGCCGTGGCCGTCACCAACGGCGGCGCGCACGCGGCGGCGACGTGGACCTGTTCCAGCATGCCGGGACGGCGTACCACGGCTTATCCCGCCTGCCCACCCGGCGACCGGGTACTACGAATCTACGACTTCCCGAGCTGCTGGGACGGCCGGCGGACGGACAGTCAGAACCACCGCATACACCTGACGTTCCCCACCCGGGAGGGCAACTGCCCCCGCAACACCTTCCCGGTGCCGCGGCTACGGCTGACCCTCTCGTACGATCTGCCGCCGGGAGTCCGGTTCCAGATCGACGCCTTCGACGGGCAGCGCAACAGCCCACTGACCGACCATGCGTTCTTCGTCAACCTGATGCCCGATCCACTGATGACGAAAGTCGTCAGCTGTCTCAACAGCGGGCAGACCTGCCGGGAGAGCTGAGTACCGCCAGGGCGGTGGGCCGCTCCGGGCCCACCTCCCTGCGGCCCGGCCGCCAACATCCCGGCATCCGGGGCAGCTCGATCCGGCGTACCTGCCGGTGTGCCCTCATTGCGGGCGACCGACCTCGAACCGCCCGTCGGACGACTTCACCGTCACGGTGATCGTCTTCGGGACGCCGGCGATCTCGGCCGAGCAGGAGAAGCGGCTGTCCACAGTGACGGACTGGCCCGTTGGGCACGCCACGTTGTTCGCGTCGAGCTGGTAGTCGTCGCGCAGCACGGTCAGCACCCCCTGCTGCAGCGCGGCCGTGTCGAAGACCTTCCGGTTGAGGAAGCCGGGCCAGACCAGGCCGAGCACGGTCACCAGCACGACCAGGACCACGACCGGGCCGGCGACCCCCACCACGAGCTTCGGGGAGACGCGCCGCGGGCGTTCGGCGGGTACGCCCGCGCCCGTCGAGTCCGGCCCCCACTGCGACGGTGGTGCGGGCGCCCAGCGGGGCGCGGGTGGGGATGCTCCGTTGCCGTTGGTTCCGAAGCCCCCGTACGGGTTGGTCATCGTCGTCTCCTCCGGTCTCAGCGGGTGGCGGCCGTGGCGGGCATGCCGATCACCTCTGGCAACGGCTTGGTCCTGCCCCCGGTCGGGGTGACCGCGAACCAGGTGCCACCGACGCCCTGCCCCTTGATCTCGCCCGGCTTGGTGTCCCCGCTGAAGAGGTAGACCGGCCAGCCGGCGATGGTCACCTGGCAGGTTCCGTCGGCGCGCTCGACGTAGCCGACCAGCTTCGGGTTGATCCCGCTCGGGTAGATCTGGCCGGGCGACTTGATCAGAAGCGGAGGCCAGGTCTTCGCGCAGTCGCCGTTGCAGTTGGACTTCGACGGCTTGGCCGTGTCCTTGTCGAACCGGTAGAGGGTCATGCCCTTCCCGTCGGCGGCGTACGTGCCGATGTCGGCCGACGCGGTCCCGTTCAACTGCACGATGTTGCTGCCCCGTCCCTTGTCCGGCGCGGGCGAGAGCGGGCCGTTGGCCGGCCCGCTGTAGATCTGCACCCGACGCTGGGTCTTCGCCACAGTGGGTGTCGGCAGCGGCGTCGGAGCCTCGATCACCTCGGGGTTCCGCTCCGGAGTCGCGACGGCCGAGACGGTCGGGCTCGGCTGGTCGATCGCGGGAGTGGTAGGCGACGCCGCGGTGCCGGCCTCCTTGTCACCACACGCGGCCAGGGCCGCCAGGCTGGTCAGTGCGATCGCGGTGCGCGCGATCCGGCTGCGCAACAACATCTGTGCTCTACCTCGTGTCGGGGAGAACCGTGCCCGTACGCGCGGTCCGGCACCCACACGACGCGATCGGCGAAGTGGTTCACCGGGGTCGCGGAGAGAGGCTCGCGTCACGAAGCCGAGCTTTTCGCTGAACCGTTTCGGTGCGCCGTGCGTGTGGGTGGCGGCAACGGCGGAAGGCGGTCCACGAGAGACCGCCTCATGGAGCCGAAGAGACCCGAAGACACGAGGGAGCGGGACCGTGGCTACCTACCACATCGTCAGCGAGGACATCCAGGAGTCGGCGAGCTGGCTGAAGCAGAACATGCAGACGCTGCTCGACGGGATGACCCAGGCCAAGAGCAAGATCGACACTCTGATCCAGGGCGGCTACAACACCCCGGGTGCGCAGCAGCAGTTCGGCCCGTACTTCGAGGAGTACAAGGGCAGCGTGGACCAGACCCTGCACGGCATGGAGGGCATCAGCCAGTACCTCACGCAGGTCAGCGACGCGTTCTCGGACACCGACACGCAGACGGCGAACAGCCTCAGCCGCTGACGACCGGACGGCGTCGGGGCCGCGTGGTGAGCAGATCACCACGCGGCCCCGACGCTTTGTTCTGACGGACCATCCGACCAGGAGAACCACGTGCGTCTGTTGCTCACCGTTGCGGACCCGTCCACCGCCGTCACCGATTACCAGGTCGACGCCAGCCCCGAGAACACCGTCGGTGAGCTCGCCGAGGCGCTGGCCGCACGTCGCCCGGTGGCCGGTGACACGCCCCCGACCGTCTTCGTCGCCGGAGCGCCGTTGGACCCGCGGCTCACTCTCGCCGAGGCGCCCCTGCGTCAGGGCACCGTGCTCGGCCTGGACCGCCCCGCACCCGAGGCGCCCACGCAACCGCCCGGCCTGCTGGAGGTACGGGTGGTCAGCGGAACCGACGCCGGCAGCGTGCACCAGCTCGACATCGGCGAGCACTCGATCGGCGCCGCGAGCACCAGCCGGGTCCGCCTCAGCGACTCATCCCTCGCCGCCGTGATGGCGTGGATCCGGGTCACCCCGGACGGTGAGTGCCGGCTGCGACCGGCGCAGACCGGACTGCTGCTCGACCGCGTGGAAGTCGACGGCGAGCAGGTGTGGGCCCCCGGCGGGCAGCTCGCCGTGGGTTCCTCCATGCTGGAGCTGCGCCGGCCGGTCCGCGCGGAGGCCGCGCTTCAGATCTCCGAGGACCGCACCGGTCTGGACTACAACCGGCCGCCGCGGCTGCTGCCCGCGGCCCGGGTCACCCAGTTCTCCCTGCCGGGGCCGCCGTCACCACCCGACCGGCGACCGATCGCGTTGATCACCGTGCTGGCTCCGCTGGTGGTGTCCGGGGCCGCCTACCTGGTCACGCGAAATCCGCTGACCCTGCTCTTCGCCGTGCTGTCGCCGATCGCTCTGATCGCCAGCCAGGTCGGTGCCCGCCGGCAGGGAAAGGTCACCTACCGCACCCGGGTCGCCGAGTACGAGGCGAAGAAGACGCGGATCACCACCGAGGCACAGGAGGCTCTGACAGCCGAGCGGCTGGCCCGGCGGGACAACTTCCCCGACCCGGCGGCGGTACGGCTGATCGCGGTGGGACCGCAGCGGCGACTCTGGGAACGGCGCCGCACCGACCCCGACTTCCTGGAGCTGCGGGTCGGCAGCGCCGACCTCCCGTCCGAGGTGGTGCTCCGGGATCCGAGCCAGGACGAGCACCGCCGGGAGATCCGGTGGAGTGCGCTCGACGTGCCGGCGACCGTGCCGGTGCGCCAGCACGGCGTGGTCGGCGTCGCCGGCGGCCCGGTCGCCCGCACCACGGCCCGCTGGATGGTGGCGCAGGCGGCCACCCTGCACAGCCCCGAGGACCTGCAGATCTATCTGCTCTCCGGGGCCGGCGACGAGGAGGGCTGGTCGTGGGCCGGTTGGCTGCCGCACGCGGCACCGCGCGACGGCCAGGACACTCTCGCCACCGTCGGCGCCGACACGCAGACCGTGGCGCGGCGGGTGGCCGAGCTGGTCGCCCTCATCTCGGCCCGTGCCGGCGAACGCGCCGACGGCGGGTTCCGCGACGTCCTCGTGGTGCTGGACGGGGCGCGCCGGCTGCGTTCCCTGCCTGGCGTGACACAGATCCTGCGGGAGGGACCGGCGGTCGGCGTACACGCGATCTGCATCGACGCGGAGGAGAAGCTCCTGCCGGAGGAGTGCCAGGCGGTCGTCGCGGAGCAGCCCGACGGGACGCTGCTGGTGACCCGGACGCTCGCCGCCCCGGTCCCGGGTGTCCACCCGGACCTGATCTCCCGGGACTGGCTGCGTACGGTCGCCCGTGCGCTCGCCCCGCTGCGCGACACCGGCGGATCGGACGACGGCGGGGCCCTGCCGGACGCGAGCCGGCTGCTCGACGTACTGGGCATGGAGCCGCCGGAGGCGGACGCGGTGGCGGCCCGGTGGACCACCGGGGGGCGCACCACCGAGGCCGTCCTCGGCATCTCGCTGGACGGTCCGTTCGCCCTGGACCTCAAGCGGGACGGGCCACACGCCCTGGTGGCCGGCACCACCGGCTCCGGCAAGTCCGAGTTGTTGCAGACGCTGGTCGCCTCGCTTGCCGTCGCCAACCGGCCCGACGCCATGACCTTCGTGCTGGTGGACTACAAGGGCGGTAGCGCGTTCAAGGACTGCGTCCTGCTGCCGCACACCGTCGGCATGGTCACCGACCTCGACACCCATCTGGTGAGCCGGGCGCTGACCTCGCTCACCGCGGAACTGAAGCGACGGGAACACATCCTCGCCGAGGCGGGGGCGAAGGACATCGACGACTACGTCGACCTGCTGCGCCGCGAGCCGACCCGGATCCCGATGCCGCGACTGCTGATCGTGATCGACGAGTTCGCCTCGATGATCCGCGACCTGCCGGACTTCGTGGCCGGTCTGGTCAACATCGCCCAGCGGGGCCGGTCGCTCGGCATCCACCTGGTGCTGGCCACGCAGCGTCCGGGCGGCGTCGTGTCGCCCGAGATCCGGGCGAACACCAACCTGCGGATCGCGCTGCGGGTCACCGACAGCAGCGAGAGCCAGGACGTGCTCAACGCCCCGGACGCGGCCTCGATCTCCAAGTCGACGCCCGGCCGGGCCTTCGTACGTCTCGCGCAGTCGTCGCTGGTGCCGTTCCAGGCCGGACGGGTAGGCGGGTTCCGTCCGGGGGCTCGCACGAGTACCCGGCAGGCGCCGTGGCTGGCGCCGCTCTCCTGGCCCGACCTCGGCAAGTCAGCGCCGACCCGTCCCGGCGGCGGCAACACCGAGCCGTCCGCGGAGCTGACCGACCTCGCCGTGCTGGTGGAGGCGATCCGGGGCGCGAGCGTGCAGCTGGCCATCCCGCCGCAGCACAGTCCGTGGCTTGCGGCGTTGCCGGACACCTTGACCGTGGACGCGCTTCCCGCTGCCCGCGGCAGCGGCTACCACCTGCCTTCGGTGGCGTACGGCCTGGTGGACCTGCCGGCACAGCAGGATCAGGTGCCGCTGGAACTGGACCTGGGGACGCTGGGGCACCTGCACGTGATCGGTTCGTCGCGCAGCGGCCGGTCGCAGACGTTGCGGACGATCGCCGGAACGGTGGCCCGTACGCACTCGGCGGCCGACGTCCACCTCTACGGCGTAGATTGCGGCAACGGTGCCCTGCTCGCCCTCAACGACCTGCCGCACTGCGGTGCGGTGGTGCAGCGTACGGAAGCCGAACGGCTCGGCCGGTTGTTCGTCCGGCTGGTCGCCGAGCTGGGACGGCGGCAGCAGTTGCTCGCCTCCACCGGCTCTGCGAGCCTGGTGGAGTACCGCGCCGGGGTGGCCGAGGCAGATCGCCCGCCCCACATCCTGCTGCTGCTCGACCGGTTCGAGGTCTTCGACAAGACCTTCGCCGACTACGACAACGGCAACATCATGGCGGCTCTCCTCACGCTGCTGCGGGAGGGCGCCGGGGCCGGGATCCACGTGGTGCTGGCCGGTGACCGGAGCATGTTCTCCACCCGGATCTCGTCGACCACCGACGACAAGTTGGTGCTCCGGCTGACCGAGCGCAGCGACTACAGCATGGTCGGCATCAACTATCGGCAGCTGCCCGACGAGATCGAGGCGGGCCGGGCGATCCGGGCGGCCGACAGCGCGGAGGCGCAGATCGCTCTGCTCGCTGAGGACAGCTCCGGTCAGGGGCAGGCGCGGGCGCTCGCCGAAATCGCCGAGGCGGCCCGGCTGCGGGACGCCGATCTCGCCGACACCGCCCGCCCGTTCCGGATCGACGTACTGCCGGACGAGCTGACCCTGGCGGAGGCCTGGACGCTGACGCGGCCGGCCAGCCCGCTCTGGACGATGGTCGGTGTGGGCGGCGACGAGCTCACGGCGATCGGTCCGGACCTGGAGAACATCCCCACCTTCGTCCTGGCCGGGCCGCCGCGTTCAGGCCGGAGCACGACGCTGCTCACGATGGTCGCCGGCCTGCTGGCGAAGGGGACGCCCGTGGTGATCGCGGCACCCCGCCGGTCGCCACTGCGGGAACTGGTCGGCCTGCCCGGGGTGCTCGATCTCGTGACCAGCGAGAACTTCACCTCCGCGGGACTCGCGGCGGCGCTGGACGGGCGGACCGGACCGGCCGTGGTCGTCCTCGACGACGCTGAGCAGCTGCTCAAGTGCGACGCCGGCAGCGACCTCGGCGAGATCGCGCGGACCGGAGCCGAGAAGGGCCTGGGGCTGATCATGGCGGGTTCCATCGACGGACTCTCCGGCGGCTTCGGCGGCTGGCACGTCGACGCCCGGCGCAACCGGCAAGGTGGACTGCTCAGCCCGCAGGGCCTCGGTGACGGGGAACTGATCGGCGTCAAGCTCTCCCGCGGCCAGCTCGGCGGCGGACGCCCGGGCCGCGTGCTCGCCCACTTCGGCGACGGCAAAGTGCACCTGGTGCAGGTGCCCCGGACCGAACCGGCAGCGCTGCGGTCACTGCCGGTGGACGCGGAACCCCCGGTCGGCGAGCCGGCGTAACGGTCACGCGGACGCCGGCAGGTCACGCCTTCGACGGGCGGACCTGCCGGCGTCCGCGTAGGTGGATAAAGGTCGGGGGGACACCGCCCCCGGTGTCCCCCCGACGCGAAGCCGGCAGCTACCCCCTAGCTGCCGGCTTCACCGGAGGAGGCCGCCGGCGGCGTGAGCGCGGGGCCGTCCTCCTCCCAGGTGAAGTTCAACGTCGCGGTGATCGTGGCGAAGAGTTCGAAGAGCTCCTCCGCCTCCGCGAGGTTCGGGCTCGAACCGGTGACCAGCAGGACGTTCGCCGAGCCCGGCAGCGGTACGACGGTGTGCATCACGGCACAGCGGAAGCTCACCCCGTCCTGGGTCACGTTCTGGATGCCGTGCACTCGGCCGACCGTGCCGATCGCGGGAATCTGTGCCGTGCTCACCCGACGCCAGGTTCCGTCGGCTCGGGCCGGCTGCCCGACCGCGGTCAGCGCGCCGAGGATGTCGCCGGTCGCCGGTGGGGTGACCACCGAGACCAGCACCGTCGCGGTGAGCGGACCGTCCTCGTAGACCTGGAAGGTGCCGGCGGCGTGCACCGCTCCCGCGGTGCGGGCCTGCCGCACCGAGCGACGCAGCTGCTCGGCGTACTGGCCCGCCTGCTCGTCGGTGAACCCGCCGTCGTGGGCCCGCGTCCACACCTCGTTCGCCATCCGGTTCTCACTCGCCTCGTCGGCGACCGAGAAGTCGACCCAGTCCTCCGGCGTGCGCAGCAGGAAGCCGGTCGGGGTCGGGGAGATGGCTGTCACGGCGGTCATTGTGCTGGCTCCCTCGCTGGTCAACTCGTCGCCTCGTCCGAGTCCTTCAATGCGTTGACCGTCTGCTCGTCCGTTTCGCGGAACGCGTCAGCCACCGCCTTCGCGGCGTCGCGTACGCCTTCGAGGTCCTTCGCGACGACGTGCCGGCCGTCGCCCCACTTCTTCTCGAACTCGTGGGCGGCCTTCTCCAGCTCTCGCTGCCCGAGCGTGTCGACCACGTGTCCCATGGACTTGATCGGTGCGCTGTCCATCAGATCCTTGGTTCGCTGCAACAGGTCGTGCACCCGCTCCAGCTCCACACCGGGTACGTCGATCACGCTCATTCCGAGGCTCCCGTGCCTCGTCCGCTTCGCCCGCTCATGGCGGCACCTCCGCTCCGTTTCCTGCCGTGACGAGGCAGCAGCACACCGAGCCTGACCATCCGCTCGCTCATCTCCGCTCTTCCTCCGGGAGCCCCTGAACGGCTCTGCGCGGTACACGGACGGCTGGCCGTAGCGGTTCAGACCGCCTGAACCGATCTCGTCTCCGGTACGTGTTCGAGCCGGCTCCCGACACCCGGTCGGATGCGGGATGTCCATCGGATGCGATGGGGAGGTTGGTAATGGCGCGTCCAGGAGCTGCCGAGTGGTCGGTGTTGGAGCTCGACTCGGATCCGGTGCCGGGTGATCCGGAGTCCTTTGAGGAGATCACCCGGGCCTACCAGGAGTTGGCCCGGACCACCCAGGAGGCGCACGACCTGCTCGCCTCGGGTGGGCAGATCGACGTCGGCCAGGGCAAGGCCATGGAAGCCTTCAAGGACCTGATCGGCAAACTGCCGCCCCGACTCGACCGGATGGCCCATTCCTACGCCACCGCCGCCGACGCCTACCTGCGCTACCTGCCCTCCCTCGAAGAGGCACAGACCATGTCGCTGCGCGCCTTGGAGCAGGCCCGGCAGGCCTCCGGCGACCAGGGCGCAGCACAAGCCGCATTCTCCTCGGCGCAGGCCGCGCTCACCGCCCTCACCGGCGACACTGACGCCGCCAAGGAAGCCAAGGACAAGGCCGACGACGACCTCGCCACCGCCCAACGCCGCAACGACGATGCCCGCCAAGCCCTCGACCAAGCCAAGTCCCTGCTTGGCCAAGCGACCGCGCTGCGTGATCAGGCTGCCCGCACCGCCGCCGAAACGTTGCGGCAACTGGCCAAGGACGCCCCCCAGCGATCCCTCTGGGAGAAGATCGCCGAAGCGTTCCGCGCGTTCATCGAGTTCCTCCGCAGCACCGTCATCGAATGGATCACCACCATCCTCGACGTGCTGTCCACCATCGCGTTCTTCATCTTCCCGCCCCTCGGCGAAGCGATCGGGTTCCTGTCCGGAGCGATCGAACTCGGCGCGGCCATCCTCAGCGGAAACCCGGCCGAGATCGGACTCGCCGCAGGCGGACTGGCACTCGGACTCGTGCCCGGCGGCCGCCTCGTCGGCAAGATCATGAAGTTCGCCCTCAAGGGCACGATCAAGGACGGCATCAAGACCGGCACCAAACAACTCACCAACCCACCCACCACCAAGAGCCTGGACACGGGCGCGACGAGCTACGGCCCCGGCAAGACGATCAAGGGCGTGTTCACGGCCGGCGGGAAGAACCTGGGCGATCTGGCGGCGCGGTTCAAGTCCCGTCCCCCGGCGAACGAGAACACCATCATCGGCAAGAACCGTTGGGGCATGAAGACACGCTTCAACATCGACGACGTCCGGGCCGAGCCGGTGTTCAACGGTGACGGCAAGCAGATCGGCGTCAGTTTCCCGTTGAGCGCCAAAGACACCAAGAGTCGCGCCGAGTGGGCGAGCGTTGACACCAACATCTCCACCGGCCGGTATAGGGGACCGGATCTGGCCCCGGACGGGCGGGCGGTCTTCAAGAGCGTGCCTGGCGAGCGGCCGACGGAGGCGATGGGTGGGAAGCTCGGCCAGCCGCGGCCGGACTTCGAGTTCGACCAGCTCCGTCGCGCCCCCTGGGCCGGCGAGGCGAGCGACCCGATGTTCGTCATGGCGCACAGCAGCGCCAAGGACGTCGGGCTGCAGTTGACGAACGGCAAGATCGTCAACGTGTCGGGTGGTGATTTCGCCAAGATCATGCATCACAACACGGTGTTCAAGGATGCGGCCGGCGCCAACCCGGACAGTTCGATCACCATGATCGCCTGCAAGTTCGGGGCGACGGACGGCAAGGCCGCGCCGGAGTTCAGCAAGGTGATGCAGGACCTCGGCAACGACCGCCAGATCTACGCGGCGACCGACACGGTGTGGACCACCCGGCCGAAGGATTTCCGCGGCGACGTCGCCGTTCCCGGCGGGGACTTCGCCACCATCGCCGTCTCCAACAAGGGCGAGTTCCGCCCGCTGATCTCGCCCGGAGCCGGCCACCCGTCTCCTCCTCCGGCCAGCACTCCGCCGCAGCTTCCCCCCTTGGACTTCGGCGACCCGCTGCCCGACTTCAGCAGGTAGGCGGTGCAAAGCACGGCCGGCGACCGGCAGACCGGCAGACCGACGCTGGGCGGCGAACGAGCGGCACCGGAGCCCCCGCCCACAGCTCCCGGCCACACATCGGCAGGCCGAGGTCGAGTACGCGGGCAAGTTCGTCGAATTGGATCCCGGCAAGGAGTGGACAAGTGAGCGAACAGGACGACAGCGGCTCCGACCGTAAGTGGATGCTGCTGCTGGACAGTGACTGGTCACCGCCAACGGAGACCGACGACCAGTCCAGGGCGGTACCGCCGGTGGAGTCGATCGTCGGTGGCTGGCTCGTCAACGACGACGGAACGGTAGGCCCGTTCGAGCCCAACCCGCTCTACCTGCCCAGCGGGCCGGACGCTCCGACCGGACCGGTCGACGCGGCGGCGAAGCTGGTCGTGGCAGGGCGCGCCGAACCGAACCTGGTGCTGCTCGCGATGCGCGACAGTCTGACCGAGGTCGCGGTCGACGACGAGGACGACGTCATCGTGGCACCCGCCCCTGACGGAGCGCCGTGCGTGTTGGTCGCCACGGGTACGGCGGACCGGCTCCGGGTGGAAGCAGCAGGTTGGCGGCAGGTCAGTAGCGCCGAATTGGTGGAACTGCTACCCGACGGCGTCGACGTGCTGCTCAATCCGGGCGGTCCCGCCTCGATGCGGCTGTTCGCCGGCGCGTTGCGCGAGGCCGTCACCGGAACCGATTGACCTCGGCGGGTCCAGCCGCGGGAGCGGGCTCGGAGCCCGCCACCGATCCGAGCCCGCGTGAACCCATTCGGTCCTGAGTACGTGTTCGGATCGGCCGACACCCGCCCGTCCGGCTCACCAATAGGAACGGGCGGCGGGATGCCGAGCGTGAGATGGGGGAGGTTGGTCATGACGCGTCCGGGTGACGCCGAGTGGTCGGTGTTGCAGCTCGACTCCGACCCGGTGCCCGGTGATCCGGAGTCCTTCGAGGAGATCACCCGGGCCTACCAGGAGTTGGCCAGATCCACCCAGGAGGCACACGACCTGCTCGCCTCCGGCAGCCAGATCGACGTCGGCCAGGGCAAGGCGATGGAGGCCTTCCGCGACCTGATCGGCAAGCTGCCCGGGCGGCTGGACGGAATGGCGAACTCGTATGCGGCGGCGGCCGACGCGTACCTGCGTTACCTTCCGTCACTCGAAGAGGCGCAGAAGATGTCGGTGCAGGCGCTGGAGCAGGCCCGGGAGGCGTCCGGCGACCAGGGCGCCGCGCAGGCGGCCGTGTCCGCTGCGCAGGCGGTGATCACCACACTGGGTGGCGACCCGGAGGCCGCCCAGGCGGCGAAGGACAAGGCAGCCGACGACGCCACGGCCGCCCGGAACCGCGCCGACGAGGCTCGGCAGGCGCTGGACCAGGCGAAGGCGCTGATCGGCCAGGCGACCGCCCTGCGCGACCAGGCCGCCCGTTCGGCCGCCGAGACGCTCCGGCAGTTGGCGAAGGATGCCCCGCAGCGGTCGCTCTGGGAGAAGATCGCCGAGGCGTTCCGGGCGTTCATCGACTTCCTGCGCAGCACGGTGATCCAGTGGATCACCACCGTCCTGGACGTGATCTCGGTGATCGCGTCGTTCATCTTCCCGCCGCTCGGCGAGGCGATCGGCCTGCTCTCCGGCGCGATCGACCTCGCGTCGGCCGTGCTCGGCGGTGACCCGGCCGAGATCGGTCTGGCCGCCGGCGGTATGGCCCTCGGCCTCATCCCGGGCGGCCGGGCCGGCGCGCTGGTCCTGAAGTTCGCCGGCAAGGGCGGCAAGGCCCTCGGCCTGGCCGGAGACGGCATCAAGGGAGCCACGCGAGGCCTGGACGGTGGCGGGGGCAAGACGATCGGGGGTGGACTGCCCGGCAAGGGCGCAGGCGCCAACCGCCCACCCGTTCCGGGGGACACTTCGCTGTCGATCGACGTACGC
The DNA here is from genome assembly GCF_040606825.1 of Micromonospora sp. NPDC005367. Taxonomy (NCBI): domain Bacteria; kingdom Bacillati; phylum Actinomycetota; class Actinomycetes; order Micromonosporales; family Micromonosporaceae; genus Micromonospora; species Micromonospora sp. NPDC005367. Next base: position 16,628 of record NZ_JBEXFP010000005.1, read on the forward strand.
AAGTGCGTCACGGACCCGATCGACGTCGCCACCGGGGAGATGGTGCTCTCCCAGATCGACCTGGAGATGCCCGATCCGTTCCCACTGGTGCTGGAGCGGACCCACCTCTCGTCGTACCGGGCAGGCGGCTGGTTCGGACCGAGCTGGGCCTCGACCCTCGACCAGCGCCTCGAGTTCGACGCGCTCGGGGTGTGCTACTTCGCCCCGGACGGCACGATCCTGGTCTACCCGCCGGCACCGGCCGGTGAAGCGGTCCTCCCCGAGGAAGGGCCGCGCTGGCCGCTGACCGTGCACGGGGACGGCACAGCCGTCGTGACCGACCCGCTGGCCGGCCGGAGCACCTTCTTCCTGATCTCCGGGGCCGTCGGCCGGCTCGCGCTCCTCGCCGACCGGAACGGCAACCGGCTGGAGGTCGCACGGGACGCGCAGCGCGCGCCGGTCGCGCTGCGGCACGCGGACGGGCAGTGGATCGCCGTCACCACCTCGGGCAACCGGATCACCGCCCTGCACCGGACGGATCCGGGTGGGCGGCCCACCACGCTGATCACCGGGTACCGCTACGACGAGCAGGGCCGGCTCATGGAGGTCGACAACGGCTCCGGTCAGCCGATGCGGTTCGGGTACGACCACGCCGGCCGGGTGACGGGTTGGCGCGACCGCAATGGGGTCGAGTACCGGTACACGTACGACGCCGCCGGGCGCTGTGTGCGTACCGAGGGCGCGGACGGGTTCCTCAACGGCACCCTGGCCTACGACTTCGAACAGCGGACCACGACGTACACCGACTCGCTCGGCAACAAGACCGTCTACCGGCTGGACGACCTGCGGCACGTGGCGAGCGAGACCGACCCGCTGGGCAACACGACCCGGTACGAGTGGGGCCGGTACAACCAGTTGCTGGCGCGGATCGACCCGCTGGGCCGGACCACCCGTTACGAGTACGACGCCGACGGCCGGCTGCGTACAGTCATCCGCGCGGACGGCACCGAGGCGCAGGTCAGCGGCGAACGTGACGCCACAGCCACGACGATCTCGGTGCGGGACCAGGACCTGACGGTGACGCGCAGCTATCCCACCGCGCCGGACGCGGCCGGCGGCCAGGTCGGTGTTGCCGAGCCGTTCGACTACGACCGGCTGCGCGCGGACGACCCGGTCCGGGACGCCGCGCTCGCGGGAAGGCGGGTCCACCGGGTCGACGCACGCGGCCGGCTCGAACGGGTGCGCTACGACGACGAGGGCAACCCGGTCGAGCGGACCGACGCCGCGGGCCATGTGACCCGCACCGAGTACGGCCCGTTCGACCTGGTGCTGGCCACCGTGGACGCCGCCGGCGCCCGGACCGGCTACGAGTACGACGCCGAGCTGCGGCTGACCCGGGTCACCGATCCCCGCGGCCTGGGGTGGCGCTACACCTACGACCCGGCGGGCCGGCTGGTCGAGGAGGTCGACTTCAACGGCCGGATGCGGCGGTACGACTACGACGCGGCCGGTCAGCTGATCCGGTCGACGAACGGGCTGGGCGAGGCCACCGAGTACGACCACGACCTGCTGGGCAACGTGGTCGAGCGCCGAACCGTGTCCGGCACAACCCGGTACCGATACGACGCGGTCGGTCGGCTGGTGGCGGCCGATAACGCCGACGCCGAGCTGGTGATCGAACGCGACGAGGCCGGGCGCGTGGTGGCGCACACCACGAACGGCCGTACCCTCTCCTTCCGCTACGACGACCGCACCGGCGCTCGGCACCGCCGTACCCCCAACGGGTCGGAGAGCGTCTGGGCGTACGACCCGTTCGGCAACCTCGATTCGTTGGTCACCGCGGGGCACACGCTCGGCTTCCGGCACGACGGGCAGGGCCGGGAGCTGCGGCGCAGCCTCGACGGCCGGGTGGTGCTCGAGCAGACGTTCGGCACCGACCGGCAGCTCGCCGCACAGGTGCTACCCGGCCTGCGGCAGCGCCGGTTCGACTACCGGGCCGACGGCCTGCTCGCCGGCATCGACGAGGACGTGACGGGCCGGGTCGACTTCACCCTTGACGAGGCGGGCCGGGTGCTCGCCGTCCGAGGCGCGGGCCGGGTCGAGGACTACCGGTACGACGCGACCGGGAACCTGACGTCGGCCCGGGTGTCCGGCCTGCCGTACGCCGGGGAGCTGCGCTACGACGGCAGCCTGGTCACCGAGGCGGGCGGGGTCCGCTACCGGTACGACGCCCAGGGCCGGATGGCCAGCCGGACGCTCACCGACCCGGCCGGCGGGGACCGCACGTGGCACTTCGAGTGGGACGCCCACGACCGGCTGGTCGGGGTGCGGACGCCGGACGGCGACCGCTGGCGTTACCGCTACGACCCGCTGGGCCGGCGGATCGCCAAGCAACGGTTCGCCGGCGACGACACGGCCCCGGTCGAGCAGGTCGACTTCGTCTGGGACGGATCGCTGCTGGTCGAGCAGGCACACACCGACGAGCACGGCCGCACCCGGGTGACCACCTGGGAGTACCACCCGGACGAGCAGCGCCCGGTGGCTCAGACGGTCCGGGACGAGCGGGACGAGGTCGGCGAGCGTTTCTACGCGATCGTCACCGACCTGGTCGGCACGCCCACCGACCTCGTCGACGCCGACGGCGAGCTGGCGTGGCGCAACGACGCCAGCCTGTGGGGCGCGGTCCCCGGTGGCGACGTGTCGGGCGTGATCCCGCTGCGGTTCCCGGGGCAGTACCTCGATCCGGAGACCGGTCTGCACTACAACGTCTACCGCTACTACGACCCGATCAGCGGCCGGTACGTCAGCCAGGACCCGCTGGGCCTCGCGCCGGCGCCGGACCCGGCGGGCTACGTACCCAACCCGTACGCGGCGGCCGATCCGCTCGGTCTGGCCTGCACCGCCGGCTCGTCGAGCAAGACCCCGGGTTCTCCGGGTGGGGGCACCGACGCTCGGAACCTGCCCGACACCGCCGGTTCTTCGGGCGGAAACCGCCCGCGTCCCGACCAACGGCCGGACGATCTGTCGGACCCGGACGCCGAACTCTACGACCTGAGCAATCCGATTCACCTCGTGCGGCCGATTCAACCGAACCCGCCGCGACCGACCGCCCTGCTGCACGGTTCCAGCGCGCCACCGGACGTCGTTTTCCAGGACGGGCTGAAATCGCGGTACACGCAGGAGGTTGCGGGCACGCCGGAGGGCAGCTACGTGCAGCCGCACTTCGACCTGTTCAAGCACATGCACAACGGCAAGGGCAGCGGCTTCGTCTCGACCACCGGCAGCCAGGACGCCGCGCTCTCCTTCGTGCGCCCGACGCCACTTCCGGACCGTCCGGGCTTCAAGAAGGGCACCGCGGCGGACGGCACGACATACGATCATCACGACGGCTACCTCTATGTGGTCGACAATGATCTTCCGGCTGTCCACGCGCCGTCCCAGAATCTGCCACCGTTGCTCGACCGCGTGCGGTACCAGGATGAGTGGTCCGTGGTTGGGGACATTCCGCCGGACCGAATCATCAAGGCCATCCACGTCGAGGGTTACTACAACACGAAGAGCGGGACGATGCCGGATCCGTACCGGCCCGGCCAGACGATTCCTACGGTGTCCCTCGAATTCCCGAACGACCCGAAGCTCGGCACCGTCCAGACGGTCGAGCACAACCCCAACTACGGCAGGCGGCGGTGAACGCCGGTCTTTCGACGGATCACCGCCGGGACGCCACGCACCAGCTTCGGGATCCTGCGATGAGTGAGCACGAGAGGAGCTGGAGACTGCGATGACGACAGCGCAAATCCCGACGGTGACCTCGGAGATGCGTGACCGGGCCCGGCGGGCACCGGACAGCTGGATCTACGCCGTCGACCCGGCGTTCGAGGGTGCCCCGGAGGTGCCCGGCTGGGCGGTGATCGGTGCGTTCCGGGTGGACGAGCGAGGCGAGATCCTCGACGAGTTCCAGCGGAACCCGAACTACCGGCCCACACCGGTCGCGCTCGGGTTCCCCGTCCCGGCGAACGAGGCGGAGAGCGCCCTGCAGTTGGCGGCCACCGGCATGGGCGGGGACGAGGAGGTTCGCAACGCGTTGCGCGAGGTGTCGGTGCTCGTACCCCATGTGCCCGGGGTCGGCATCGCCGAGCTGGACGCAGGTCTGGACCGGCCGGTGGTGCACGCGTTCACCTCGGACCGGTACCTGCCCGACCCGGCGGACTGGCAGTACTGGGAGCGGCTGCCGCTCCGGGACCTCGCCGCATCCATGGGTGACCGCTACCTGGTGCTCAACCCGGGCAGCACGCTGGAGCTGCGGCTTCTCGCGTCCGACCTGACCTGACCGCCTGCCGCCGCACCCACGGCGCGACGACCAGGAGACGGACCGGGCTGAACGACATCGACAGCGGCCAGACGTCTTGCCGTCCAAGATGCCGTCGAATCGAGCCGGCCCGGGGAACGGGCCGCCGATCCAAGGTCGGCACTGAACCTGATCGGGCCCGGTTACGTGTTCGGGTCGTGCCGAGGCCCCGGTCGCCGGCCCGCCCGTCCATGTCACGACAACGCTGTGAGTGAGGTACTTCATGCGTAGGCTGCTCCGCGGCGCGTCACGCCGGTCGCCCAGGGCGGCGCGAGGTGGGTTGCTCGCCGTCGCGGCCGCGCTGGTGTTCCTGGTGCTGCCGCTTACCGCGGGTACGGCGAGTGCCGTGGAACCGGCCGTGCCGTACTGGGTGGTACCGGGACAACCCGGCACGGAGAGTGACCTGACTCTGCCGGGGGTGGCCGACCGGGTGCTCGGGGACAGCAAGCGCTGGCCGGAACTCTTCGAGCTCAACAAGGGGCGGACGCAGCCGGACGGTCTCGCGCTGACGGAACCGGCGCAGACGATCCGCGCCGGCTGGGTCTTCGTCCTGCCCGAGGGCGCGACCTCCGGTGAAATCCGGATCGGCGCCCCGCCGACGGCTGCCCCGCCGAGCGGGCAGCAACCCGCCGGCCAGCAGCCGGACCCGCCGAGGGCCGATCGGCCGCAGCCGACCGCACCGGGTGCGGCGCAACCGGCGCCACCTGCCGAGGAGAGCGAGACCCGGATCCTCGGTCTCCGGCCGATCACCGCGGCGTTGCTCGGCGTGGGCACGTTGCTGGTGCTGGCCGCCGCCGTACTGGTGCCATTCCTGCTGATTCGGCGTCGCCGCACCGCCGGGCCCACGCAACCGGCAGCGGCGCCGGGCTCGCGGGCGGTCCTGGACCGCGCGTTGCGGCAGCTCGCCGCGGAGGCCACGCAGGCCCAGGTGTACGCGGCACTGATCGGTCCGGACCGGGTGTCACTGCGACTGGCGCCGGCGCTGCCGGAGGCTCCCTCTCCGTGGCAGGCGCGGCAGCAGGGTGCGATCTGGGAGGCGCCGAGCTGGCAGCTCGACCGGAACCCCGACGACAGTACGGAGCTGCCGCTGCTCGCCACCGTCGGGACGGTCGGAGGCGAACTGGCCGTCGTCAACCTGGGACGCGCGCCGGGCATCGTCGCGCTCACCGGGGACCGGGACGCCGGCATGCGCATCGCCGGGGCATTCATCGACGAGATCAGCCGTCATCCCGCCGCAGCGTCCGTGGCGATCAACGTGGTCGGTCCGCCACCTCCCCCGTTGCCGGTTCCGGAGCGGGTCCGGGTCACCCTCGATCTACAGACGGTCCTGCCGCCGTCCGATGACGGCCTGGACGCAGCTCAGCAGACCGGGGTGCTGCGTGACCACCTGGTGGTGGTGACCGCCCCGATCCCGCCGGCCGAGCTGGAGCGCGTCGGAGTGCTGGCGGCCGTCTCCGCCGGCACGGCGGCGGTACTGGTCGTCGGCGACGCACCGAATGCCGCCTGGCGGTTCGAAGTCGGTCCGGACGGGTCGCTCGACGTCGGTGTGCTCGGGCTCCAGCTCGACCGTCCCACACCGCGCGGCCGGCTCGTCCCGGGCCTTCGCGGCTGACCGGCCCGCTCCCGTCCGAATCCGTCGATCGATTGGTGTGGTGATGAAGGCACTGATACCCCGTACGCTGCTCGGCTCCCTGGTATTGGCCGTGACGCTGGTCGCGACCGGGTGCACCACCACGGTGACCAACCCGGTCGCGCAGCCCCAGCCGGACGCGGGAGGCGGCGTACAGCAGGCGGAAACCGGCGCGGCGCAGCAGCCGGCGGCCGGCAGTCCGCAGAACGGCCTGGGGCAGCGTAGCCCCGACGGCGGTTACTGGCCGGCGTCGGTGCAGCTCGGAGAGAACCCGGAACTCGGTCCGGTCGTGCTCGACGGGCAGGGTTTCACCCTCTACCGGTTCGACCGGGACAGCTCGTCGCCATCCCGATCGAACTGCACAGAAGGCTGCCTTCTGGAGTGGCTGCCGGTGCTGGCCAACGAGAAGATCAAATTCGAGAACCTCGACCCCGCCGAACTCGGCGCGATGGCCCGTAGCGACGGCAGCCAGCAGGTGACGGTGGGCGGCTGGCCGGTCTACCGCTTCGCGGAGGACAAGGTGCCGGGCCAGATCTCCGGGCAGGGCACCGACGGGCTCTGGTTCGTGGTGGCCCCGGACGGCGCCAAGGCCGCCGCGCCGGGCGGCCAAGGTAGTTGACGGCGCAACAACGTGAGCAGAAATACACATTCGTCCGCGATCTCCAGTAAACGAGGACGCGGCAGGCATCCTGGTGACCTGTGGGCACCGGTGAAAACCGGCGTCGTGGGGCCAACAGAGGGTGGTACGTATGGCGGGGTTGAGGCCCGTTCGTCGGCAGGCAGTAGCAGACGAGGCCTTGGTCCGATCCCTATACGAGGAGCACGGGCGCGCGATGCTCGCGTACGCGACTCAGTTGACCCGGGACCGCGCAGCCGCGGAGGACGTGGTCCAGGAGGCGCTGGTACGAGCGTGGCGGCACCCGGACAGCCTCGTCAACGGCAAGGGTTCCGTACGGGGGTGGCTGCTGACCGTGGTACGCAACATCGTCACTGACACGGTGCGGGCCCGTAAGGCGCGGCCGACCGAGGTCGCGGAGAGCCCGACGGACGTCGCGATCGAGCGTGACCATGCCGACCAGGTGGTCACGTCGATGGTCGTGATGGACGCCCTCAACCACCTCTCGCGCGAGCACCGCGAGGTACTTGAACAGGTATACCTACTCGGGAGTACAGTCGCGGAGGCCGCGAAGGCGCTGGGTATTCCGCCGGGCACGGTCAAGTCACGCTCCTACTACGCACTCCGGGCGCTGCGCGATGTCGCCGGCCGCCCAACCGGGGTGGAACGGTCTGCCTCATGAAATCCGACAGCTCGATGCCGGCCAGTGACCACGTGGACATCGGCGGCTATCTGATGGGCGCGCTCGACGAGGAGCAGGTCCGGCAGGTAGAGGAACACCTGGCGGGCTGCGCGGAGTGCCGGACCGAGGTCGAGTCGCTCCAGGGATGGACGATGGCGCTGCAAGCGGTGCCGGACGCGATGCTGCTCGACGGCCCGCCCGAGGGCGGGGACCTGATGTTGCAGCGCACCCTGCGGCAGGTCCGGAGGGAATCGGCCGGGGGGCGCCAGCGCCGTGGCCTGCTGATGAGCACCGCCGCGGCGGTCGTCATCGCCGCGGCCGTCTCCGGCGGCGTCGTGCTCGGCCGCACCACCGTCGACACCCCGAACATCGAGGCACAGCCGGGGCCGTCCACCTCGGTTACCGCTGCCGACCCGAACACCCGGTACGCCAGCGCGTCCGACCCGACCACCGGTGCCCGGATCACCGTCGCCGTGACCCCGGCAGCGGGATGGGTGCGGGTCAACGCCGCGGTCTCCGGGGTCCCCCAGGGGGCGCGCTGCCATCTGCTCGTCCTCGGCAAGGACGGCAGCAGCGTGCTGGCCGGCAGTTGGCTGGTGTCCGAGAAGGGGGCGGCCGACGGCACCACGCTCGACGGCAGCGCCCTGATCGACCCGGACCAGGTCGACAGCGTTCGGGTGGAGACCACCGACGGTAGGCAGTACGCCAGCGTGCAGCTCTAGTCGGAAAGGCCCGCCCTCCGGCCGAGTCGTCGGTCGAGGGCGGGCCCGTACGGTTCACCCGGCGTGCCCGCGGAGCAGGGCCCTACCGGTACTTCTCCAAACACGGCGCGATCCCCCCGGCGGAGAAGCCGTCACGGAACGCCTCGACCCGGGCGAACCCGGACGGAATGCCGCCGCCGTTGACGTCCGCGGCGATCAAGCTCCGCGGGGCGAGCATCTCGGCCACCGCCTCGTCCAGGTCCCCGGGGGAGAGCTGGAGGACCGCTCCCCGGCCCACCACGATCGTCGCCGCCCAGACACCGGTCAGGCACGCCGTGCGTTGCGCCGTGGCCAGCCCGGTGAGTGGAAAGCCCTCCACCTGCTGCCGCGCGAGCGCATGCCGGGAGGCGACCTCGGCGAAGGCGGCGAAGTCTCCCATCCCACCCGCACCCTGCTCGGGGTCGGTTCCGATGCGAGCCAGCTCGGCCACGTCGAGCCCGACGGTGTCGGTGGCCGGGCAGTAGGAGGCGGGCGTGGTAACGGTCACCTCGGGACATGAGGAAACGGACTGACTGATCGCCGGCCACCTGCCTCCCGGGCGGCCGAAGGCGGCGCGCAGCGTCTCCTGAAGGGCGAGCAGCGAGCCCTGGTCCACCGGCAGGTTGCCGGCCACCGAACCGGTCGGTGACGCCTGCCCGCTGGCCGGCTGGGTGATCCGCCGCCGCACCTCGGCCTCGTCGATCCGGGCGCACCGGCCGGGACCGTCGCCGAAGCCGAACTGGAATGCCGAGACCCGGTCGAACGCGTTGCCGTGCGCCCCTTCGGCGTCGAATCCCGTGCCGGCGCCGTCGCGGATGAAGAACAGGGTGGCGAGGATCTGGTTGAGGCCGGGACCGGTGGACAGCTGGAAGTGCGGAGCGTTTCCCTCGGCCACCCACCGGAAGAAGTTTCCCGCGTAGCAGTCGGCCTGCTGCTCCTTGACGATGGAGCTGGTCCGCGCGTCGACTGAGCCGAGCCGGAACTGCACGGCGTGCCCCAACTCGTGTGCGAGGACTGCCACCACAGCCATCGGCCCGAACGAGTCGTCGAGCGTGGGAAGCAGTTGCCCCCGATCCCAGGCGACCGAGTCCTCGCGTGAGCAGTAGAACGCGTTCACCGCGCCGGCAGTGCTCGTGTCGCAGACGGTGCCGCCCGGCCCCGTCGAGTCGTACGAGATGAGCCGGGTGACGGGGTCGAACCGGCGGTCGAAGACGGCGGGCAGCTCCGCCGCCCAGTACTTCTGTACATCGTCGACGGCGTTGCGGGCGAGCCGGTCCAACTCGCCGCCGTCGCTACCGTCGGCGACCAGGTGCGTGTCGGGCGCCCCGGCGCGAGGCCCGCTCTCGCCGGTGGTGATCTCCAGCCCGGCGACCTTGGTGGCGCTCCAGCGTTCGGCGCCGCCGGTCCCGGCCACGGTCCGGGTACAACCGGCGAGCAGCGCCGCCACCGCGAGGGCCACCCCGCCGAGGGCGAAGGTCCGCCTACCGCTCACCGCCCGCCTGTTGCGAAACGTCATCTTCCAGCACCTTCTTGCGTCGCGGCACCGTCACGGTGCCGCAGTTCGGGGGAGACCGGCCGGGTGCACGTCGGGCGCCACCGGCGCGGCGCGGAGACAGAAACGGGTGTGCCGGCCCGGCGAAGAGCCGGACCGGCACACCCGCTGGGTGAGGGCAGGTAGGTCAGCTGAAGCGGACCGAGGCGACGGCGTCGTCGAAGCCGATGGTGGCCAGGTTGCTGACGTCACCGTTGATGACCTGCGACTTGCCGGTGCAGTTCGGGCCCGTCCAGATCTTCAGCGAGCCGGGGACCGCGACGGAGGAGGCGACGCCCGGACGGGCCAGGTTCTGGCACTCGTTCTTGCCGGCGACACCCTGAGAGGCGCCGTTGTCGCTGAAGTTGGCGTCGTCGAAGAAGACGGCGCTGGTGGCCGGCGGAGCGGTCGCGTCGCCGTTGTCCGGAGTGATCTGTCCACCGTCGGAGACGCCGGCCTTGCCACCGGTCGGGGTCACACCGAACCAGGTGCCGCCAACGCCCTGGCCGAGGGTGTCACCGCGCTTGGTGTCCTTGGCGAACCGGTACACCGGCCAGCCGTTGATCGTGACCTGCCGGGTGCCGTCGGCGCGCCGGACCGTACCGACCGCCGACTTCTTGATGCCCGCGATGAAGATCTTCCCGCCCTGGGTGACCGTCACCGGCGGCCAGGTCGCCGCGCAGTCCCCGTTGCAGTTCGAGGTGGGCGGGTTGTTGCTGTCGTTGTCGAAGCGGTAGAGGGTGAGCCCCGCGCCGTTGACCACCACCGGGTCGAGGTCGCCGGCCTTGCTCGCGGTCAGCTGGACCCACTTCTGCGCGTTCTGCAGGGCCTCACCGGTCGCGACGCCACCGTTCGGCACGGCCCAGTCGCCCATGCCGGGGGCGGAGTTGTTGGACTTCGCGGTGCCGGGAAGCAGCGAGAGGTCGCCGGCGCCCGCGCCGTCGGCGGGGGCCGCGGCCTGGTTGCTGGCCGGCGTGGAGGCCTGGGCCGGGGCCGGTGCCTCCGGGGTCGAGCTGCACGCGGTCAGCGCCGCGAGACCGGCCGCCATCACGGCAACTAGGGGTACCAGGTGCTTGCGCATCATGTGGAATCTCCAGGTCTAGCCGGCCCCAGTGCGTCCGGAGGCCGTTCGGCATCCACACGGAGCCGGCCCCGAAACGGTTCAGCCCAGTTCCGGTCGCCGCCGCTCCACATGACAAGATCAGCCATGCCTGTGACCAACCCCTGGCTGGCCGGCCCAGCTCCCACGAAACGACTCGACCGGCATCGCCTCGAGGAGCGCATCCTCAACCTGTTGTCGTCGCAGAACATGTGTGTCATCGCCACGTCGGGGCCGGGTGGACCGCTGGCGACACCCGTGCGCTACTTCCACCTCGACTTCGCGCTGATGTTCACCGCCGCCGCCGCGTCGCCGAAGATGCGGAACATCGCGGCGGACCCACGGGTCTCGATCGGCGTCTTCGCGCCCCTGGTCGGTCAGGCCAGCAGCCGAGGGGCGCAGGTCTTCGGCCGGGCCCGGGTGTTCGCGCCGGACGACCCCGAACGAGCGCACTACTGGCCAGCCGTTCGCTGGCAGTCCGACCACGTCGAGCGGTCCCGGGCCCTCGACGAACCGCCCGTCGACCCGCTCGTGGTGGTCGAGGTGGAGCGCATCGTCTACACGGAACACTGGTTGCGCCGGGACGGGTACGCGCCACGCCAGTTCTGGCGGCGCGACCCGAGCTGAGGATCGCGGGTGGCCTCCCGCACGGCGGGCCCGACACCGCGGCCTCAACGCCGGCACGGCGGGCCCGACGCCGCAGCCTCAACGCCGGCACGGCGGGCCCGACGCCGGCGGGTTAGGGGCGACGAGTAGGCGGGGTCCCGACCGGGTACGACAGCCTGTATGACGGATCGACCTCGGCTGGTCCTCACGACCACGGTGCTGGACGCACCCGATGCCCGGGAACTCGCCGCGTTCTACGAACGTCTGCTCGGCTGGTCGAGACACGAGGACGAGCCCGACTGGGTGACGCTTCGAGCCCCCGACGGCGGGGCCGGCCTGGCTTTTCAGAGCGAACCGGCGTACGTCCGACCGGTCTGGCCGGCCGGTACCGGAGACCCGCGGATGATGGCGCACCTCGACATCGCGGTCGAGGACCTCGAGGCCGCCTCGGCCCATGCGGTCGCCACGGGCGCCATCGTGGCGGACTTCCAACCTCAGGACGACGTACGGGTCCACCTCGATCCCGCCGGCCATCCGTTCTGCCTGTACGTCTGAGCTCGACCTTCCGGCGCGGCGCTACGGACGGCGACTGGGCGCGTTCGTCGCCGCCGAGGCGGCGGCGACGCGCCCGGTCGCCGTCGTCCGGCGTTCGACGTACCGGATCAGGCCTTACGCAGGGACGCGATCACCGCGGCCGAGTGCGCACGCATAGCGGGAACGAGCTCCTGTGCGGGCGCCGGGAGCCCGGAGAGGATCAGGGCGACCTCTTCCGGGGTGCCGACCTCGTCGAAGAAGCCGACGAGCAGGCTCGCGCCGGCCGGCGGCGTGGTGGCGATCACCTTGAGCGCGAAGCCCTCCCACGCCTCTGGCGATACGTGCGCCTCCAGCGCGGGGAAGAGCAGCGGCTCCTCGTGCGAGAGGTGCGTGTGCAGGATGTCCCGGACGGTGGCCGCAGCGGTAGCCAGCTCCCGCCGGTCGCCGTCCGCCGGAACCGGCGCGGCCTCCAACGCGTCGAGGGCGTCGTCCAGGGCCTGGTGCTCGTCGGTCAGCGCGCTGAGGGGCGCGGAGGTCCCGGGCGCGACGGACTCGATCAGCGGCCAGAGATCGTTGTCCTCGCTCTCGTGGTGGTGACGCAGCGTCGCCACCAGGAAGTCGCGGAGCTCGGTGAGCTGAGCGCTGTCAGCGTTGGGGCGCGTAGCGGCCTCGGCCAGCAGCGTCGTCGCCTGGCGATGCGTCCCGTGGGTGAGCCGAGTCTCGATCACGGAGCGGGGGTCCTGTGCCGTCGTCATACGGACCAGAGTAGTTCGCTATAGCGCCATATACTGAATAAAGTATCGCGGGTGTGTCCTGAACTACACGGGGGAATGAATCCGCACCATCAGGCGCCCAGGCCACGCTCAGGAAAAATACATCTGTCGAAATACGCTCGCTCGTTCGTCGCGCCCCGGAGTTCACCGCATCGGTACGCGTCCGCGGGCAGTTCCGGTTCAGCACCCGAGCAAATAGCCTGGTCAGCGCCCACTGATCTGCCTCGGCCCGCTCGACCGAGAGGATCTGCTCCACCACCTCGTACACGCCCGTCACGTCCACCTGTCGGCGAGGAGTGGGATTAGCGCAACGACTCGACGAACCCCGTCGACGAGAGCCGCCGTATAGCGCCCGTCACGTTGCCCAGTTCTGCGAAGGTCGTTAGCTTTTAGTTGCTGCTCGGATGCCGTACGTCCTAAGAGGATGGACGCACCACTCACACCGGCCTGACCCGACGCCCAGTCTTGATCACTCCCCGTAGCGGCTCCATCCGAAACGGACGGTGGAGTGTGGTGGCTACGAAGCGTCACCCGAGCATCCAACGAATGGAGTTCTCCGCATGATTCGATCCGTCAGGCGACGCGCGTACGGCCCTGGTTCCCTCGTGGGGGCCACGATTGCCGCACTGCTCGGCGCGTCCGTCGCCGCACCGGCGGCACAGGCCGCTCCGGAGACCACCTCCGGCAAGCCGGCGCCGAACTGCGCTCCCGGAACCAGAGCGGTCGGGTTCAGCGACGCCCTGGACAAGGTCACCGTCAAGGGCGTGCAGGTCGGTGGACTATCCGCCATCACCTACGACGAGCGCAGTCACGGTTACGTCTCGGTGGTGGACCGCAGCGGCACGCTCCCCGCCCAGCTGTGGTTCTTCCGGGATCCCGGCAACCCACGCGTCACCGGTTCGACCCTGCTGACCAAGGCGGACGGCACCCCGTACGACGGCACGAACTTCGACGCCGAGGGGCTCGCCGTCCTGCCTGACGGCCGGTTCCTCGTCAGCTCCGAGTCCGAGCCCTCGATCCGGATCTTCGGACGCGACGGCGTGGAGCGCGGCGAACTGCCGGTGCCGGCACGTTTCCGGGTCTCCCCCGCAGGGGAAGCCACCGACAACGGCACCCTCGAGGGGCTCGGCATCTCCCCCGACGGCCAGTACGTCTACGCCGCCATGGAGGACACCCTCAGCGGTGACGTCTCACCGACGGGTGAGGCGGCCTGGCGGCGGATCCTCGTCTACCGGGCCGATCGGCACCACGGCTACCAGCTGGACCGGCAGATCGGGTACAAGGTCGACCAGGGGCTTCGGATCGCGGAGATCGCGCCGTACGGCGACGGCCGGTTCGTGGTGCTCGAGGCAGCCTTCACCGCCAACGTCGGCAACACGGTCCGGCTGTACGCGGTGACCGGCGCGGACCGGGCCAGCGACGTCACCTCGATCCCGAACCTCTCCGTCGCCGGCGGCCGGGACGTGATCGGCAAGCGGCTGGTCGCGGACCTGATCAACTGCCCGACGCTAGGGGCCACCAGCCCTGAGCCGCAGATCAACCCGCTGCTCGACAACTACGAGGCCCTCACGGTCGATCGCAGGCACGGCAACGGGAAGGCCGAGATCCACCTGATCAGCGACGACAACTTCAACCCGATCCAGGTCACCCGGGTGCTGACCCTGCAGGCGCGGCTGCCCTGACACTCGCCGTGCGCCGCCGATGATCGACTCGGAGATCAGGCGAATCGGGGGTCCGGCGGACCCGGACACCCCGACTTCAACGAGTCAATCATCGGCGGCCGCGGCCGGGCACCCCGTGGTCATTGCAGCGGGATGTCGTGACCCGCGCCCCGCTCGTCTTCGGGCCGCGGCCCGAAGAAGCGGCGGTCGGCCGCATTGATCGGCACATCGTTGATGCTGGCCTCACGACGACGCATCAGCCCGTTGTCGTCGAACTCCCACAGCTCGTTGCCGTAGCTGCGGAACCACTGGCCGTCCTGGTTGTGCGACTCGTACTGGAAACGGACGGCGATCATGTTGTCCCGGAAGCACCACAGGCTCTTACGCAGCACGTAGTCGAGCTCGCGTTCCCACTTGGCGGTGAGGAACTCGACGATCGCCGGGCGGCCCGTGATGAACTGCTCCCGGTTACGCCAGACGGAGTCCTCCGTGTAGGCGAGGCTGACCCGGTGCGGGTCGCGGCTGTTCCAGGCATCCTCAGCCGCCTGCACCTTGGCCAGCGCACTGTCAAGGTCGAACGGCGGAAACGGTGGGCGCGCTTCGCTCATGGTCTTGCCCCTTCCGGCTCCCGGGCGGGCAGCGGCATTCCCGGGACGGGGCGGAACGAAACGCGAGCCCTCACGGGCAGGTTCATCGCCCATTCGAGCCCGATATGGCGCCGGCAACGCCATCGTCAACGCTCGCCGGTCCCCTGGTGCCGAGTGAGGGTCGTCACGGATGTTGGCGGTCCAGGTTTTGGACAGTCAATATTTTGGACAAATGCCACGAGCGGAGGGCGGCTCAGCTGTTCCGCTGCATCGAGGCAGAGAGCCAAGGTTCCGTGGGGCCCAGCCGTTGGCCGAGGGGTGCCCGCGAAGGACCTCCCGACCGCCGCGTGACGGGCCCGGACAGATGGAACGGACATGATCTGGACAGCGGGTTTCCGTACCGCAGTGATCGATCCCTACGACCAGCTCCAACTCAGCGAACCTCGTGGCTTCGCCGACCAGACCGTACGTCAGGCGCTGCACCTGGCCGGACACCACCTTGCGGCCCGTGGATGGCCCGGCCTGCCCTCCAATCCGCAGCTTCGGCGAGGCGGTCCGAGCTCGTGCGTTCCAATGTCGGCGCCGGCCTTTTCCTCGTTCAGGGCTGGACGTCGTTGGAAAGGTTGATCCGGATCCCCGTGTTGCGGTATCCGGCGCGACCGAAAGCGGCCGCCATAGGCGCGTTACCCATGTCGGTGGTGGCGGTGATGCGCGACTCCCCGTTGGTCGCGTGAAGGCGGGTAATCTCGGCGAGCACCTCGTCCACGTAGCCGCGTCCGCGGAACTCCGGCACCACCCCGAGATAGCCGACGTTCACGTTGTACGAGGTCGCGGAGGGAATCGCCATGCCCGCCACCTCACCCTCGCGCGTGTAGGCGATCCGCCACCACTCCCGCTTGCCCGGCGCCCTGAGATAGAAGTCCATCTCTTCGCGCGCGGTCGCGTCCACGCCCTTGGCGGCCAGGTTCGCACGGGTCTGGGCGTCCAGGCTGCCCTCGGCGATTCTCCTGAACACCGTGAGGAACTCCTCGTCGGAGGCCTCGGTGAACCGCAGCATGCCGGCCACGGGGGGCATCCCGTCGGCGGGTGCCCACTCGAACTGCAGCCGCTCCACCTCCCGGGTGAGGCCCGCCGCATGCGCCGCCGCCCGCCGCCACTCCACGGCCGCCGAGGTGGCCGGATCGTCGCGCCAGTCACCGGTGACCTTGATCCTGTACTGCACCGGCTCCGGAAACCCGGCCAGCGCGGCCCTGATTAGCTCGGCGGCGACGGCGGCACGGTCACCCACGGCAGGATCCACGTCGAGGCAGTCGAGCGCGACCGGATGCGGGCTGCCCTTCGGCCCCCACCACAATGCCCGTCCCACGACCTGGCCGTCGTGCTCGGCGATCCATGTCCATTCCGGCCGGTACATGTCCTCGGCCAGTTCGGCCAGGTAACGGTCGGCGGGGATCCACCCAACGGGCTCGGTCACGATCCACGGGGTCACGCGGTCGAGGTCTGCGGGGGCGGTAGCGCGGTAGGAGATCACGTGCAGAGGCTACGTCGCGAAGCTCAGCACCATGATTCGCACGGGTCGAGGGGGCTCCTCTCGCTCCGCTACAGCAAGACTCTGGTGCCTGCGGCTCAAGTCCCTGCCGACTCAAGCGGATCTCCTCGTCGGGCAGTCGCCAGCAACGAACGACCGTCCGGCGCTCCGGCTCATCAGCCGAGCGAGAAGGGAGACATGGAATGACCACGAAGGCTGGCGGCTCGCTCGACGCATCGCCCTCTGTCGGTCGGCTTCTGCTGCGTCCGGAGCAGGCGGCGTGACGCGTCAGGGTGGCGAGAAGCGGGCTCGGCCACGTCGCGGCCAGGGCGAGGACTCCATCTACAAGGATGGCGATCGCTGGCGGGTGCGGTCTCCTTGGGCTACGGCCCAGACGGCAAACGCGTCCGCAAGAAGGTATCGGGGCAGACCCGCGAGGAGGTCGCCAAGAAGCTTCGGCAGTTGCGCGACCAGCTCGACGCCGGCCTACCCGCGCCGGATGACCGGCTTTCGGTGGGGGACTTCCTCGGCCGGTGGCTATCGGTGAACCTGCCTGGTGGTCAGCGAACTCAAGACGCGGCGCTCTCGGCGAACCCTGTACCTCACGCCCCAGCTGGTGGAGCTGCTGCGCCGGCATCGTGCTCGGCAGGCTGAGGAACGGCTGGCAGCCGGCGAGGCATGGCAGGATCACGGCCTCGTCTTTCCGAGCGAGGTCGGCACGCCGCTGGATCCGGATAACTTCACCCATCGACTCTCGGCGCTGTGCAAGCGTGCCGGGCTCGGACACTGGCACCCCCACGAGCTCCGCCATTCCGGCGCCTCTCTGATGCTGGCTCAGGGCACCCCGCTGCACGTCGTTTCAGAAGTGCTCGGACACACGTCAATTGCGATCACGAAGGACGTGTACGGGCATTTGATGGAGGGCGATCGCCGGCTGGCTGCGGAGGCCATGTCCCGCGCGCTGTTCGGGCAGTGAGGCCCCGTGGCTCCCAGCGTGGCTCCCACGAGGGTCCAGGCGCTGACCTCGGCGGATACGAAAGAACCCCCGACCCTGCCGTTCTGGCTGGTCGGGGGCCTTCTCTCGCTCTGTGCGCCCGAAGGGACTCGAACCCCTAACCTTCTGATCCGTAGTCAGATGCTCTATCCATTGAGCTACGGGCGCTCGTGCTCAGCCAGCCTACACGACCGACTTTCGCGCGGAGACTCCGGGATTCGAACCCGGGAGGGGCTTTAAAACCCCAACCGCATTAGCAGTGCGGCGCCATAGACCAGACTAGGCGAAGTCTCCTTGGTGACCCGCAAGCCACCGCGCCCGAGGATACAGGGCAGCACCCGCCGGGGGCAAAGCGGCATCCTCGGGAAACCCGATCCGGTGTCCGCCTCGGCGTACTTCCACGCTGTGCGCCGGCGTGAACACGGCTAGGCTCCATCGATATGCAGGAGCAGCCCCCGAGCGAGCCGACCCGCCGCGAGCCTGCTGACGGGGCCCGGCGGCGGTCCACCAAGGCGACTTTCACGCCGCCCGGCGACCCGCCGGCAGCCGCCGAGCCGGCATCCGCACCGCCGCCGCCCGCAAGATCACGCCAGGGGAAGGTCGCCCCGGCCGTGCTGTTCCAGCCGCCCGAGCCCGACGGCCCGTTGCCGCCCCTGCGCTCCCGACCCACGGCCGGCGGCAGGCCCACCCCGGCCACTACCGCGCCGGCCGAGCCGGCGACGGCAGCAGCGGACCAGCCGGCGGCGACGCCCGCGTCTCAGGCGACGCCGCACACGACCGCGACGCCGGACCCGGCCGCGACACCGCACACGACCGCGACGCCCGACACGACTGCGACGGCGGCAGATCAGGCGGGAGGCGACCGGCAGGGGCCGGCGGTCAGGGCACCGAAGCCCCGGAAGGCGGCCGCCGGGACGAAACGGACGCCGGCCCGGAAGTCTGCTCCCCAGCGGACCGGGCCCGCAGACCCGCCGGCGGCCCCCACCGGGCGCGACGAGGGGCCGGTGGGGACACCCGAGACCGGGAAGACGACCGCCAAAGGAAGCACCCCGGCGAAGACGGCGATCGCAGGTAAGCGCACTCCGGCGAAGAGGGCTGCCGCGAAGCGCACCCCGGCGAAGGCAGCGACCGCCACGAAGAGCACCCCAGCGGAGAGCACCCCGGCGAAGGCAGCGACCGCCACGAAGAGCACCCCAGCGGAGAGCACCCCGGCGAAGGCAGGGAGCACCCGGGCGAAGAAGGCCGCCGCCGGGAAGGTGCCCGCCTCGCGCAGGGGCGCGCCGAAGAAGTCAGCCCCGGTACCCGCGCAGGTCGTGGCCACCGAACCGGAGACACAGCAGCCGGCCACAGCTTCGCGAGACCCGCTTTTCGGCGTACCGGCTCCGGCTGCCGGGTCGTCCGGTCTCCGGATGACCATCGCTCGACTGCTCGACCACCCCGGCTTCGCGCCGGAGTTGCTGGCCCTGGCCGCAGTGGAGGCGCTCGGCCCGAGCGCACGGGACTGGGCCGAGCAGCTGCGTTCGACGTACCCGGAGGCGTCGTCGGATGGGTTGGCCCGGCTCGCCACCCGGCGGTTCGTCCGGCTGGCCGGCGCGGGCGGGGCCACCTCGGCGCTCGCCGGAGCCCTCGCCCCGCTGGCCGAGCTCACCTCGGTGCTCTGGACCCAGGCCAACCTGGTGCTGCACCTCGCCGCCGCTTACGGCCGCGACCCGGGCCATCCGGATCGGGCGGTCGAGTTGCTGGTGCTGACCCAGGTGCACCCGGATGCGGAGAGCGCGCGTACCGCTTTGGACGCGGCGCGGGCGTTGGACGGACCGGGAGACGCGCCGTGGCCGCGCGTGCTGGAGGCGGCGTGGCGGCTGGCGGCGCCGCTCGCCGCCCAGGCTGCCGGGTGGCTGGCGCTGCGGCTGGCGTCCCGGCTGCTTCCGGGCGCGGCGGTGCTCGCGGCGGCGGCCGGCGACGCGGCGGCGGCGGAACGCCTGGCCGCCCGCGCGATCACGAGCTACCGGTCACCGACGGGCTGACCAGGGGGCACCGCTGGGTGGCGGATCAGAGCCAGTCGAACCACGACTTGGGCAGCAGCGCGTAGCCCACGAAGGCGGCCACGTCGAGGATGGTGTGCGCCACGATCAGCGGCATCACCCGTCGGGTGCGCAGGTAGAAGAGGCTGAACACCACGCCCATCACGGCGTTGCCGAGGAACGCTCCGAAGCCTTGGTAGAGGTGGTAGCTGCCGCGCAGCAGCGCGCTGGCCGCGATGACCGCGCCGATCCGCCACTGGAGTTGCCGCAGCCGGGTGACCAGGTAGCCGACCACGATCACCTCTTCCAGCACGGCGTTCTGCGCGGCGGCGAGGACGAGCACCGGCACGGCCCACCAGACGTCGGGCAGTGCGGCCGGCACGAGGGTGGCGTTGATGCCGAGCTGCGCCGCCGCCCAGAACAGCGCCAGGCCCGGCAGACCGATCAGCGCGGCCAGGCCGGCGCCGCGGATCAGGTCCGAACCGGGCCGTCGGGCGTCCAGGCCGAGGGTCCGCGCCGGATCGCCCGGGTCCCGGCTCAGCAGGTGTACGGCGAGCAGTACGGGCAGCAGCGCGAACACGATCCCGAGCAGCTGGTACGCCAGGTCGAGATACGGGCGGGTGGACGCGGAGGTGTTCAGCGCGGCGGTCTGCTTGGAGAGGCCCCCGTGTGCGGTCAGTTTCGCGATGATCGAGACGACCGCGTAGACGGCGGACTGACCGAGAGAGAGTCCGAGGACCAGCAGCGTCTCGGTCCCCAGCATCCGGCGCGACACCGGGCGGGTGAGCTCAATGGTCACCGCACCACTCTGCCCGATGCGGGCGTGTGGCGGCCGCCCGAGGAGCCCTTGTGAGCTGATCGCACATTCTGTGCGACCGGTCAACACGCTCGGTGGAGATTCTGTGTTCGCCCCATTCGCCGTCAGGAGAGGGAGCGAGCCGGCATGGAGAACTTCGAGCGGTTGCTCAAGGAGAGCTGGACCCTGGTCGAGGAGCACCGGGAGCGGCTCAGCGAGCACTTCTACGCCCGACTGTTCCTGCTCGACCCTGAGCTGCGGCAGCTCTTCCCGGTGCAGATGCGGGGGCAGGGTGACCGGCTGCTCGAAGCGGTCATCACGGCGATCCACACCGTCGGCGATCCGGAGAGCTTCGACGAGTTCCTCCGCGCGCTCGGCCGCGACCACCGCAAGTACCACGTCGAGGCGGAGAACTACGCGACGATGGGTGTCGCCCTCATGGACGCGCTGCGCAGCACCGCGGGCGACGGCTGGAACCTCGAGTACGACCAGGCGTGGCGGGACGCGTACGCGGCGATCTCGGAGAAGATGCTGGCCGGGGCGGCGACCGACGAGAACCCGCCGTTCTGGCATGCGGAGGTGCTGACCCACGAGCGGTACGGCACCGACACGGCGGTGCTGACCGTACGCGCGCTCCAGCACCCGCTGCCGTGGAAGGCCGGCCAGTATCTGAGCCTGGAGGTGCCGCGCTACCACCCGAGGGTGTGGCGCACGTACTCGGTGGCGAACGCCCCGAACGACGAGAACGTGCTGGAGTTCCACGTCCGGTCCGCCGATGCCGGTTGGGTGTCCGGGGCGCTGGTTCGCCGGGTCAAGCCGGGCGAGTTGCTCCGGCTCGCCGCGCCGATGGGCTCGATGACCCTGGACCGGGCCTCGGAGCGGGACATCCTGTGCGTGGCCGGTGGGGTCGGGCTCGCGCCGATCAAGGCGCTGGTGGAGGAACTGGTCACCTACAACCGCACCCGCTGGGTGCACGTCTTCTACGGTGCCCGCCAGGAGTCCGACCTGTACGGGCTGTCCGGGCTCCGCGAACTGGTCGCCGCGCACCCATGGCTCTCGGTCACCCCTGCGTGCAGCGACGACCCGGAGTTCGACGGCGAGCTGGGAGACATCGCGGATGTGCTCGGCCGGTACGGCCCGTGGACGACGCACGACTGCTACGTCTCCGGCTCGGCTCCCATGGTCCGCTCGACGCTGCGGGTGCTCGCGGCCGATGACGTGCCGCCGCCACGCATCCGGTACGACACCTTCGGCGATATCTGAGGCTTTCCTCCCCCCATCCGGGGTGCGTGCCCCTGCCCCCTGGGGCACGCACCCCGGCCCCCGCCCCCCACCGGGCTGGACACCCGGATGCGGAAGTCAGTACCGCCACGGCCGGCCACTCTCGCGGTATTCCTCCACCGGGACCAGCGGCACACCGGGCGTCATCCGGTCGAGGTAGAGCCGCCCCTCCAGGTGATCGATCTCGTGTGCGACGAGCCGCGCCATCCCGAACTCGAACGAGGTGATGATCCGGCTGCCGTCCCACTGGGCGTGCTCCACGTCGAGCCGCAGCGGCCGGGGTACGAGACCTCGGTGGTCGAAGAAGGAGAGGCAGCCCTCGTACTGTTCGTCCGTGTCGGGTGAGACGTCGACCACCCGCGGGTTGAGCAGCACGACCGGTTCGGCGTTCCGGTCCGGGGGCCGGACCACGGCCACCGCCCGGACGACGCCGAGTTGCGGCGCGGCGATCCCGACACCCTTGCTGAACGGATGCAGTTCGTCGAGGCGTACGAGGGTGGCGCTGAGCCGGTCGACCAGACCCCTTGCGGCCGCTTCCTCGACGGGCAGGTCGAACGGGCTGGCGGCCTGTCGCAGCAGGTCGTCACCGCGCTGCACCACTCCCAGCGCACGCATCCGGTCGCTCGGGCGGATCCGGCCGTTCGGCGGGGTTTCGTGCTCCGGGTCCGGCCGGGCCCGGAACCGCCATTGCATCCGGTAGCGGGCGTTCAACGGCGGGTCCTCGGTCTCCCACTCGAAGATCGCTCGATCGCCTTCGTCGTGCCGCTGCACCGGGGTGCGCAGCGGGCCTTCCTCCGCCGACAGTGAGGTCTCCGCGCCCCAGACCTGCGGGTCGAGGGCCGCCGGCAGATCCAGGCGTACGGCGAGGTGCCGGGTGGGTAGCCGGACGGCCCGCTGGAACCAGGGTCCCCACTTCTCGGCGCCGACCCGGTAGGTGTACTCGATGGTGGCCCGGTCGCCCGGGTAGAGCGGGAAACGCCGATCGCCGTTGTCGAAGAGGAGCCAGACCTCCTTGAACGCGTCCCGGTCGTGCTTGGCTCGCCAGTGCATCGGCTCCCGCTCGCCGCCGTCGTCCCGGTACGCACGAAGTTGAAGCTCCGCGAAGGTGAGCGGGTGTTCCCGGTGGTGCCGGTTCGAACGGCCCGGGTCGTTCGGGTAACGGTCGACCGCCACCCGTACCAGGTACCGGGTGACGGGTTCGGTGCCGGCGTTGTAGAGCTGCCGCCGGATCACGCACCGGTAGCCCCCGTCGGTGTGGCTGAGGGTGGCGGTTTCGCGTTCGACGATCAGGCCGGTGCCGGGGGGAAGCCACTGCCCGGGCAGGGGTAGCTCCCGGTAGGCCTGCCCGTTGCGGGCCTGCCGCGCGTCGTCGTACTCACGGAAGCGCTGCCAGATCGCGCCGCCGGCCTCCAGGACGGCTTCTGCCCGGCGGGCGAAATCCTCGGTCGGGCGGTGTCGCCGGCCCTCGACGTGGCTGACGTACGACGGGTCGAAGCCCATCAGGACGGCCAACTGTTTCTTGGACAGCCCCCGCCCGGTCCGTTGGCGGGCGAGTTCGGCGGCAAAGGAGTCGACAGCGCGATCGAGGGGTGAGGTGGTCATCGGCTTCCTCGTGGCCGGGAGTATCAGTTTCACGTTCCGTGGCCGAACAAACACGGAACTGCCACCTTGCCGACAGTCTGCTTGACAATTCACCGACGATCGTCGATCCTCTGGCGCCCGGCCGGACAGACGGTGCGTTTCTCCGGTACCCGCAGGGGTATCAACGGCTGGCACGTGACGTTGCCGCCTCGGAGACAGAACGCCCGGAAGGTGACCCATGCCTCGGCATCCGCCGGCGTCCGACCTTCCCGGGAGCGGGGATCTGTGGTTAGGCTAGCCTTAGCTCAACGGACTTCACGGGGGTACGGGGGATGATCGAGTGACAGCGGTGATGCCGAGCCGCGCCCTCGCGGCCGCCCCGCTGGCTCCGGTCACGGCGGCTCTGCGCGCCATGTTCGGCACCGACGACGTCCCGAGCCTCGCGCCCGGCCTGACGGTCACCGATGAGATCGGCTGGATTCCGGCCACCGCCCTGATCGACGGCACCCGGCTGCCGGATCTCCTGCACGCCGCTGCCGAGCAGTGGGGCGGCACTCCGCACGCCTGCGCCGCATTGGCCTGGAAGTCGTACAGCTACTGGAGTGCCCTGCCGGTGGCGCTCGGCTGGGCCTCGGCCCGACGGGTGCCGCTGCTCAACCCGTCCGACGTGCTGGTCCACTTCGAGGACCGCCGCCCTCTGCTCACCTTCGGGCTGCGCCACTCGACCACCGTGGCGGTGCTGCCCGGTGACCCACTGGCCCTCACCGGCGGTCCCGGGGTGCGAATCGTGGCCGACGAGGCCGAGTTGCTCGACGCGCTGCGCACCTCGCTGCTGGACGCCCACCTGCTGCCGATGATCGAGGCGATCCAGACACAGGTGCGGATCGGCACCCGCACGCTCCTCGGCTCGGTTGCCTCCGGCATCTCGAACGGGCTCCTGCGGGCCGCGGACGTGCTGCCCGGCTCGTCGGCGGACACGATCACCACCCTGCTCGACGCCCTCGGCCTCCAGGATCTGGTCGAACTGGTGCCCGGCCCGGGCGGCGAGCCGACCGTGCAGCGACGCACCTGCTGCCTGGCCTTCACCCTGCCGCAGCCGAAGATCTGCCGGGGCTGCTGCGTCAGTCAGGCCTGACCGGGCGGTCCCGTCCGGCGAAGCGTTGGACGGACACCCGACGGCATCCGTGGGCGGAGCGTTCAGTCGGTCAGCGGACGGATGTCCCAGAGCCAGACACCGCGCGTGAAAACCGGCCGGATCCCGGTCAGCTCGGTCATCCCGCGGCGCAGCGCCTCCGCCTGCCGGTGCGGTCCGAGGATCACCACCCCGGCCCGCCAGTACCGCAGGTCGTCGACCGCGTTCACCCGGCTCTGCGGGGTGATCGGCGGCACCGCCCCGGTCTGCCGGATCACGGTGAAGAAACTGCTGGTGGGGCGGGGTGGGGCGGTGAAGAGAGCCGCTCCCCGCTCCTGGGCGTGCGGCCGGTCGTCCGGCCCGAGGAAGTAGCCCCGGGCCAGCGGCATCTCCAGCCGGGTGACGGCCGACCAGCGCAACGGCTCGGCGTAGTTGGTGTCCGGCAGCGGCAGCGTGACCACGCTTCGACCGCCCGCCACGTACGGGCGCCAGGCACCGGACGTGACGAATCCCGGGATCGGGTTGAGGTGGGTCGCCGGCAGGGGGGTGGGCAGGATCGGCACCAGGGCCATGGCGAGCACGGTCGCCGTCCAGTAGCGGATCCAGGGTCGCGCGCTCGAATGTCGTACGGCGAGCTTCCGGGCGCATTCGGCACCGAGCGCGAGCAGCAGTCCGATGATCGGGGTGAGGGCCAGCGCCCACCTGGTCGGCACCACCGAGTGCAGGATCGGCAGGTCCTCGAGAGGAGCCCAGAGACTCGGCACACCCGTCTCCCGGCCGTCGAAGACCACCTCCCGGCCGAGTGAGAGCACCGCGAATAGCAGGCCGAGCACGGCCAGGGCGAGCACCAGAAGGTTACGTCTCAGCCACCAGATCAGGGCGATCACCAGCACCACCAGCGCCCAGCCGAAGAAGCTGTTCTCCTCGGTCGGGTTCTTCGCCAGCCCCTCCGCGGTGCGGGCGTTGCCTGCCAACGACTCGCGGGAGTACGCCACGAACGACGCGAGGTCGCTGGAGTAGCCCCGGATCAGCTGGGACAGCCCCGTGTACGACCCCGGCCCGAAGAACTGCACGTAGAGCGGGTACGCGAGCGCCAGCACGGCTACGGCGGCGGCGACCCCGAGACCGGCGAGGAAGGGGCGAGCACGTTGCCGCAGGTCCGGGCGGCCGATGGCGAACACCACCAGCACTACGCCCAGCCCGATCGCGGTCATCAGCAGTATCTCGAGGTTGAGGAACGCCTGCCAGATGATCACCAGTGCGAGCAGTACGCCGTTGCGTAGCCAGCGATCCGATTCGACGAGCCGCAGCGTGCGCCAGATGATCAGGGGAACCACGAACTGGGACACGATGTTCGGATGCGAGTTCGCGTGGGACACCATGGCCGGGGCGAACGCGCAGAACGCCGCACCCAGCCAGGCCGGGCCGCGGGAGCCGACCAGCACGCGGGAGAAAAGGAAATACCAGGCGACCCCGGTCGCGATCATTCCGAAGGTGAGAAAGAGCAGGAACGAGGTGCGGGGCCCGAACAGTAGGGTGATCGGCGTAAGCGGCAATGAAACGGATAATACGGACGTGTTCGCCGCCAAATTGACGCCGTCCGGCACATTCATCCGATCCGAATGGAACGGGTACGCGAATTGCGTGACCACTCGCGCACCGTGCGCCATCATCCACTCGAACTGCGCCTGATCCGACCGGTTGTCCCGAACGCCGTTGCGCGGGTCGAGCCAGAGCCGCGCGGTCACCCAGAAGCCCAGCGCCACGAAGCTCAGCACGGCGAGGAGGTCGATCCGGCGCCCCCGCGCCGAGCGCTCCCTCCGGTCGACGCCCTCCGCCTCATCGGCCACGGAGCCGCCTTTGGGTTCGCCCGGGTCAGGAGTAGTCATAACAATTCGGAGCGTAGTCAGCCTAAGACGTGCACGTGACACGTTTCGGGGTACTGCCGTACCATGTGCCGGGTTCGCCGACCGCCGATCACGCGCCACCCCCGACCGCATTTCGGCTATCAGGTTCCCCCGATTCTTCTGCCATCCGCGCGGATGATTCACTCTGTCGGTCCAGGCGCGGGTCGAGTTCATACCGTGAGGAATCGACGCATGGCAGAAATCACTGGTGATCAGCGCGTCCAGTCCGAGGTGCTGGAAGGTCTCGCGACCGCGGTCAACCACCGCCGCTGGTTCGTCGAGCTGGCCGTGCCGTACCTGGGTGACAATCCGATCGAGATCGGCAGCGGGCTGGGCGACTACGCACTGGAGTGGGCCGAGCACGCACCCCGGTTCACCGCCACCGAGGCGGACCCGGACCGCCTGGTCCGGCTGAAGGAGCGGCTGACCGACCAGCCGAACATCGACGTCCGCGAGATGCTGCTGCCGCACTCCGAGCGCGGGGACTACAGCGCGGCGGTCTCGTACAACGTGCTCGAACACATCGAGGACCACGTGCTCGCGCTGAGCAGCATGCGCGAGCTGGTCCGGCCGGGCGGCGCGGTAGTCATCATCGTGCCGGCCTTCCAGTTCGCCATGAGCCCGGCGGACATCGCCACCGGGCACGTCCGCCGGTACACGAAGAAGACGCTCGCGGCGGCGATGACCGAGGCCGGACTGACCGTGGAGAAGATCCACTACGCCAACGCGCTCGGCCTGCTCGGTTACTTCATGGCGACGAAGGTCTTCCGGCTCATGCCGAAGGAGGGCCCGATGGTCAAGATCTACGACACGCTCGTACTTCCGGCGACGAAGGCCGTCGAGCAGGTCGCCCGCCCTCCGTTCGGGCAGTCCGTCTTCGCCGTGGCCCGCGTCCCGGCCTGATCACGCACACTCCCCGTGATCCCACGACGGCCGCCCCGGCGTCGCGAGGCCGGCCATCGCAGGGGATCACGGGGAGAGCGGACTCAACTCACTTGCTCTGGTAAGTCGGGCGGATGACCGCCCGAGCCAGGGTGTGGAACGCCAGATTGAAGCCGACGTACGCCGGGGTGGCGTCCGGGGTCAGGTCCAGGCGCTCGACGTCCAGGGCGTGCACCGCGAAGACGTACCGGTGCGGCCGGTCCCCGCTCGGCGGGGCGGCGCCGCCGTAGCCATGCTCGCCGTAGTCGTTGCGGACCGGGAAGGCCCCGCCGAGATCGGCACCCGCGCCACCCGCGCCCCGCGGCAGCTGGGTGACGCCGGCCGGCACGTTGACCAGCACCCAGTGCCAGAATCCGCTGCCGGTCGGGGCGTCCGGGTCGAAGCAGGTGACCGTGAAGCTCTTGGTGCCGGCCGGGAAGTCCGACCAGGTGAGCTGTGGGGAGAGGCTCTCACCGCCCATGCTCGGGTGCACGTGCCGTACGTCCATCGGCTCGCCGTTCTGCACGTCGTCGCTGGTGAGCGTAAACGACGGCACGGTCGGCAGCAGTTCGTACGGGTCCGGGGCGATCGGTCGTTCCAAGGTCATCGAGACGCGTCCTTCCGATGTGCGCGCGAACGTCCTGTGATCTTCTTACCCTGCCGCGCCGGAGCAATCGACCGGAAGCGGCAGGTGCGGATGCGCCGTTCGTCTCATTACCGTTGGTTCCAGGCAACCGTTCCAGGAGAAATTCTTGACCAGCATGTGGCGTGACTTCTTCGCAGCGGTCGTGACCGCCTTCCGGCACCGCCCGGACGAGCGGGCGATCGCCGAGGAGCGCCGCCGCGCCGTCGAGCGACTGGCCGAGGAGAAGATCCGTGAGCAGCCCCGGGAGCCGGACGCGCAGGAGTGACGGGCCGGGGCGATGCCGCTCGGAGAGGCGGAGGGTGTGGGATTCGAACCCACGAAGAGGTTGCCCCCTTACCGGTTTTCAAGACCAGCGCCATCGGCCACTAGGCGAACCCTCCCGGGCCGCGCCCGAGAGGCGCGCGGCCGTGCCTAGTGTGCCATGTCGGCCATCCGGGACGAGTGAGGGCGGCGACGTCGGCAGGTACTTGCCGCCCGCCGCGTGGACGGCGGCCCGGATCGGGTAAGACTGACCCATGCACGCGATCACCGTTCCGGAGCCCGGCGGACCCGAAGCACTGGTCTGGGCGGAGGTGCCCGATCCCGAGCCCGGCCCCCGCGAGGTGGTCGTGGACGTGCGGGCCAGCGCGGTCAACCGCGCGGACCTGCTGCAACGGCAGGGGCACTATCCGCCGCCGCCGGGTGCGCCCGCGTACCTCGGGCTGGAGTGTTCCGGCGTGATCAGCGCGATCGGCTCCGACGTGGCTGACTGGCGGGTCGGCCAGGAGGTCTGCGCGCTGCTGGCCGGCGGCGGGTACGCCGAGCGTGTGGCCGTGCCCGCCGGGCAGTTGCTGCCGGCGCCGGTCGGCGTCGACCTGGTCGACGCCGCGGCACTGCCGGAGGTGGCCTGCACGGTCTGGTCGAACGTGGTGCAGCTGGCGGGGCTGCGCTCCGGCGAGACCCTGCTCGTGCACGGTGGCGGCAGCGGCATCGGCACCTTCGCGGTCCAGCTCGGCGTGGCCCTCGACGCCACCGTGCTGACGACCGCTCGGGCCGCGAAGCACGACCGGCTGCGGGAGCTGGGCGCCGCGCACACGATCGACTACTCCGAGCAGGACTTCGTCGAGGAGGTACGTCGACTCACCGACGGCCGGGGCGCGGACGTGATCCTCGACATCGTGGGTGCGGGCTACCTGGCTCGGAACGTCGCTGCGCTCGCCACCGGTGGTCGGCTGGCGGTGATCGGTCTGCAGGGCGGGCGCAAGGCCGAGCTGGATCTCGGCGCGCTGATGACCAAGCGGGCCACGATCACGGCGACCACCCTGCGGGCGCGGCCGCTGGCGGAGAAGGCAACGATCGTCTGGGGCGTCCGCGACGAGGTGTGGCCGCTGGTCGAGGCGGGCCAGGTCCGGCCGATCGTGGAGCGGCGGATGCCGATGGCTGCTGCCGCCGACGCGCACCGGCTGGTCGAGAGCAGCGACCACTTCGGCAAGGTGTTGCTCACGACGTCCTGACGTCGACCTCCGGCTCCGCCTGGCTGCGGGCAAGAGCCTCGGGCTCGGCCTCGGTGCGGAGCAGAGCCTCCGGTTCGTTCTCGGTACGGGGTAGCACCAGTCGGGCGCCCGGCCCCTCGCCGGCCAGGCTGTCGCCCGGGTTGTAGAGGGCGCAACGCTGCAACGACAGGCAGCCGCAGCCGATGCAGCTGTCCAGGTCGTCGCGGAGCTTGGTCATGAGCCGGATCCGCTCGTTCAGCCGCTCCCGCCAGACGCTGGAGAGCCGGGCCCAGTCCGAGGCGGTCGGCGTACGCGAGGCGGGCAGCGAGTCGAGGGCTGCGCGGATCTCGTCGAGTGAGATGCCGACCTGCTGGGAGATCCGGATGAACGCCACCCGACGCAGCTCGGATCGGGCGTAGCGGCGCTGGTTGCCGCCGGTCCGCTCGGCACGGATCAGACCGAGCCGCTCGTAGAAGCGCAGCGCGGACGGTGCCACGCCGCTGCGTGCGGAGAGCTGGCCGATGGTCAGGGATTCGTTCATCCGGTCGCCTTGAGTTGAAGTTCAATTCAACTTGCAGGCTACCGGCGCGGCGATGACCACCGCCACCACGATCCGCCCTCGCGGGCGGTCAGGTCGCGGCGCTGATCAAATCAGCGGATCGACGCGGAGGGACGGCGGCGGGTGCGCTCGCGGCCGAGGATCCAGATGGCCTCGACGCCGTCCTTCCAAGTGATCTTCTTGCCCTCTTCACGCCCCCGAGCCCGGTAGCTGATCGGCACCTCGTAGGGGCGGATCCGGCGGCGCAACAGCTTCCCGGTCACCTCGGCCTCCATGCCGAAGCCGCGGGAGCGGACGTCGAGGGACCGGTAGAGCGACACCGGCATCAGCTTGAAGCAGGTCTCCAGGTCGCCGATGTAGGAGTTGAAGAGCAGGTTGGCCGCCATGGTGACGCCCTTGTTGCCTATCACGTACCAGAAGCTGTAGGCGCTGTGGCTACCGAAGGTGCGGTTGCCGTAGACCACGGTGGCCCGTCCGTCGAGCACCGGGTCGAGCAGCTTGGGGATGTCCTGCGGGTCGTACTCCAGGTCGGCGTCGAGGATGACCATGTATTCACCCTCGGCGTTGTCGACGGCCGTCTTGATGGCCGCGCCCTTTCCGGCGTTGCGCTGGTGGGTGATGACCCGGACTCGCTGGTCGTCGGCGCGGTCGAGGACCTCGGCGGTGCCGTCACGACTACCGTCGTCCACCACGACCAGCTCGATCTCGCACGGGTAGTCGACCGCGAGCGCCTGCTTGAGGGCATCCGCGATGCGATCTTCCTCGTTGTAGACCGGCATGAGGATCGAGAGCTTCACGGAAATCTCCATGGTGGGGACGGCTGTCGCGCCTAGCGTAGCCTGGCTGGTCAGCGCGATGGTGGTCCCTACCATAGGGCGTCCGGCGTGGCGCGGCTATCTGGATGGTGTTTACTTCCCGCCATGTCGGCAGCTGGCTCCCTGCTCGCGGTGGTGCCTGTCGCCGCGATGCTCCTGCTCGTCCGCGCCACCAGACCGCGTGATGTCGTGACGGCACCGCTACGGCTCGCAGTGGTCCGAGCGGCGCTGGTGACCGGAGCCTTCGCGGTGCTCACGGTCGAGGTGCTCGGCGCGCTGCAGGCGCTCACGCCGGCCGCATTCGCCGTCGCCTGGCTACTGTTCCTCGCCGTCGCCGCGTCGGCGGCGGGCTGGCGCCACCGGCGCGACGCCGCCCGGGACGCGGCGATGCGAACCGCCGCGCCACAGCAGGCCCTGGTCGGCGCCGCCACCGCACCGACGACCGACACCGTCGAAGTTCCGTCCCCATCCGACTCACATCCGGCGACCACCGGCCCCTCCATCGGCCCGGACCGCCTGGGCCGGCGGGCCCGGCTCGGCCGGCACTGGCGTACGGCGAGCCGGGGCGAGCGGCTCCTCGCCGGCGGAGTGGCCGGGCTGCTCCTGATCGAACTGGTCGTCGCGCTGCTCGCCGAGCCGAACAACTTCGACTCGCAGACGTACCACCTGCCCAAGGTGGAGCGTTGGGTCCTCCAGGGGGGCCTCGAGTTTTGGCCGACCGCGATCCACCGGCAGGTGACCATTCCACCCGGCGCGGAGTACCTGCTGCTGCACCTGCGCCTGCTCACCGGCGGTGACGGGCTGTACAACCTGGTGCAGTGGGGGGCCGGAGTGCTCTGCCTGCTCGCGGCCGCCCGGATCGCCGCGCAACTCGGCGGCGGCCGGCGCGCCCAGCTGCTCACGGCTTTCATCCTGGCCACCACGCCGATGGTGGTGCTGCAGGCGACCAGCACCCAGACCGATCTGGTGGTCGCCGCCTGGGTCGCCTGCGCGGCGACCCTGGCGTTGGACGGGCTGCACCGGCGTACCGGACTGGGCACGCTGCTCGGGCTCGGCGCCGCCACCGGCCTGACCGCGGTGACGAAGACGAGCGGGCTGATCGGGGTGGGTCCGCTGCTGGTGCTCTGGGGGCTGGCGCAGCTCCGGCTGACCCGGCGCCCGGAGGCCGCGCGCAGCGGGGTGGTTGACGCCGCGCACCCACCCGCGAGGCCCGTCGGGGTCGCCCGGACGGTCGGTGCCTCGGCGCTGATCCTGCTGGTCGCGGCCACGGTGGTGGGCCCGTTCCTGGCCCGGGTCACCGTGGAGTTCGGACACCCGCTCGGGCCGCCCCGGCTGCGCGAGTCGATTCCGATGGAACGGCACGATCCCCTCGCGATCCTGGTCAACGGGCTGCGGATCGCGCACACCGCGTTCGACACCCCGCTCGCGCCGGTGCGCTCGGCCACCGCCGCGGCGATCATCAACGGTGCCGAGGCGGTCGGCGTCGACCCGCAGGACCGGGAGATCACGTTCGGAAGGGAGAACTTCCCTGAGCCGTCCTGGTATCCGGACGAGGACCGGGTGGCGTTCCCGCTCGCCGGGGCGCTGGCGTTGCTGGGGGCGGTGTTCGCGCTGGCACGGCCGGGACGGATCAGCCCGGAGCGCGCCGGGTCGCTGCGGGGGTACGCGGCGGTGGTGGCGGCCACCGTGGTGCTGCACGTCGCCATGATCAAGTGGCAGCCGTGGGGCAACCGGCTGCTGCTGTACGCGCTGGTGATGGCCGTACCGCTGGCCGGTGTCTGGCTGGACGCGGTGTTCCGCAGGCGGGTCGGATCGGCGGGTGCGCCCGGACGCAGGTCGATCGCCGTCCTGGCGGCGGTGACCGTGCTGGCCACCTCCGCGCTGGCCGGAGTGCTGGCCGTGTCGTACGGCTTCCCGCGCCGGCTGGTGGGCTCGGGTTCGGTCTTCACCACCGGCGAGTGGGACACCCGGTTCCTGCGCCGCCCCCAGTGGACCGACGAGTTCCGCTGGGCGGCCGAAGCGGTACGCGACAGCGGCGCCCGCCGGATCGGCCTGGTGGAGCAGAACGACAACTGGGAGTACCCGTGGTGGCTGCTGCTGCGCGACGCCGACGGCCGGCCGCCCGAGCTGGTCGCGCTCCAGTCGGTACTGCCCGACCGGACACCGGCTGAGCCGTCCTCGGTGGACGCCATCGTCTGCACCGGCCCCCGCGCGGCGTGCGTGCGCCTCGTCCCGCCGGACTGGCAGGTCGAGTACCGCGCCTATGTCGGGTACGCGTTGTCACCGGGTCGCTGACCAGCTCACCGGGTCGCTGACCGGCTCACCGAATTCGCTCGGGCCGCGCGCCGGGGTTCGCTCGGGCCACGTGCCGCGCGACACCGGCGGCGGGCGAGCGCCGACCCGGGGGGCCGAATAGCCCGGAACGATGCGGTTCGCCACTCCGCGCAAGGATCACGAGACGCATTCACATGACCATCCATGCACGTTACTTTCTGGTAACTCAATCGACGTACGGCGATTGAGTGGAAAGGAGTGCGTCGATGCCTGTCACCTCCGCCAGGCGCGAACGGACCAAGCGGCGGCGGGTCCTGGCCGCCGCCGCCGCCGCTCTCGCCCTGCCGATGCTCGCGGCGCCGGCGACCGCCGCAGGCGCAGCCGACCGACCGACCATCCAGTCACTCCCGGCCGACCTCGAGGCCATCCGCGCCGCCGAGGCGACCGCCCTCTACGGCAGCCCGGCGATCCGCCCGATCGAGCAACGCCGCACCTCGCTGATCACCATGGGCGACAGCGAGATCTCCGGCGAGGGCGTGGGCAACTACGTGCCCGGCACACACGAACCCGGCAACTGGTGCGACCGCTCGTACGACCAGGCGATCTTTCGCACCGGCATTCCGGCCGACGAGAAGTACAACATCGCCTGCTCAGGTGCGACCCCGTGGAACCTGATCAGCGGCGGGCCGACCCAGCACAACGAGCTGAACCAGGGTGACCACCTGGCGATCGAGGCGCGCAACACGCACGTACGCCTGATCTGGGTGGCGGTCGGCGCCAACGGTGACGGCACCATCCAGTTCGGTCCGGTCGCCACCGACTGCGCCATCAGCCGGGTCTTCTTCCAGGGCCCGTGCCACCCCACCTACACCGACGAGTGGACGGTACGCACCGACGGCAGCCGGCAGGCGGTCGAGGACGCGCTCACCGACATCCGGAACACCATGACCGAGGCCGGATACCTGGCCGGCGACTACGAGCTCGTTCTCATGTCGTACCCCAGCCCGGCCGGCCCCGACGTGGAGGACAACCCGGACTTCCCCGGCTGGTACGCGGGCGGCTGCCTGCTGTACCTCGCCGACGCGGCGTTCGCCCGGAACAAGGCGGTGCCGATGTTCGAGTCGGCGCTGCGGGCAGCCGCCGCGAACACCGGCACCCGCTACCTGGACGCGAGCCGGCTCTTCCACGGCCACGAGGTCTGCACCGACAACACCTCGGTTCGTGGCCTCTACATCGAGCTGGGTATCTGGAACGAGAACGCGGCCCGTCAGTCGTTCCACCCGAACTACCGGGGTCACGGCATGTTCGCCCAGTGCATCACGCAGTTCTGGAACTCCGGCCAGCAGCAGGCCACCTGCGTCGACCCCGCCAGCACCGGAACCGGCGTGCTCCGCCCCGGGCTGCTCGAGTTCAAGCAGCTCCGCAACGCGGCCACCGGCACCTGCGTGGACGGCAAGGGATACGACTCACGCAACGGCACGACGCAGCAGTCGTACGCCTGCCACGGTGGGCGCAACCAGGGCTTCTGGTACGACGCCACCCGTGAGTCACTGCACTCCGAGCTCTCCCACGACCGGTGCCTCGACGTGGCCAACGGGTCGCTGACCGCCGGTACCGCGGTGAACATCTACGACTGCCACGGTGGCGCGAATCAGAAGTTCGTCCTCGTCGGCAACCAGATCAAGCCGGCCGGCAACGCCAACCTCTGCCTGGCGTTCGACAACCCGCTACTGGGCACCCCCCGGCTGCGGCTCGCCAACTGCTCGACGAGCAGCCGGCAGCGATGGT
Organism: Micromonospora sp. NPDC005367; assembly: GCF_040606825.1. Taxonomy (NCBI): domain Bacteria; kingdom Bacillati; phylum Actinomycetota; class Actinomycetes; order Micromonosporales; family Micromonosporaceae; genus Micromonospora; species Micromonospora sp. NPDC005367. Next base: position 51,129 of record NZ_JBEXFP010000005.1, read on the forward strand.
CGTTCGAGTCCCGGACCTTCGCCGATCCGGTCGGCTACGGTCACGATGACTTCATCGGCTCGCGTGTCTACTGACCGGTGACGGCAGGCCCAACCCCGTCGTCGGGCACGAGGCGCCGGACCGGGCAGTCAGCGGGCGACGGCCGGGCGGAGGGTGGCGGGCCGCGAGTTGACCAGCGCTTCGCCGATGGTGGCGACGATCCGCTCCTGGACGGGCCGGAGACGGGTACGGAAGGCGTGGTTGAGCAGGGTGTCGAGCTGCCACATCTGCTTCGGATCGTGGTTGCGGATCAGGAAGCGCTCGCGGATGCCGTCGATCGCGGTAGCGGCCAGCTCGATCGAGTGCGTCCGCGAGTCGGGGCTCCACGTCACGTTGCTCAGCTCGCGCAGTTCGGTGTTGAGGTGCAGGCGGAGCCGGTGCAGCACCCGGGTCTGCTGGGTGACCACGAGTCGCCGGTGCGTGAGCAGGAGGAGGTACTCGCCGCCGGCCGGCCTCTCGGGACGGCTGCAACGGGTCACCAGGATCGTGGCATCGCCCGAGCCGACGCAGCGGCGGAAGACGGGCATGTGCCGGCTGACGGTCTGCACCGCCAGGCCGGCCTCGGCGGCGGCCGGAAGGAACGTTCGGGAGAAGACGTCCATGACCTGCCCAACGACAAGCCTGCGGCAGTGACATGGGTCACGTCGAAGTTGTGCAAGTTCCACGCGTCGCCGTCGCACCGGGTGTCCGACTTCCGGCCCTGCGTGGATCCGGCCGGGCCCGCCCGAACGAGGCGGACCCGGCCGATGCAATCAGATGATCGGCGTCATGGAGCCGAAGCCGGTGCCGACCCGGATGGCGGTGGCGAAGCCGGCGCCGAGCCAGCGGTACTGGTAGAGGTCTCCGGTCGACTTCTGCACGGCGATGATGTCGGGTCGCCCGTCCCGATCGAAGTCGCCGACCTGGGTCAGATCCCGCAGCCCGCTCCAGCCCGATCCGATCTGGGTGCGACTGCTGAACCCGCCGGTGGCACCCAGGTAGAGGAGAAGGTTCCCGGTGCTCTTCTCCCGGGCGACCAGGTCGACGTAGCCGTCGCCGTTGAAGTCGCCACCGCCGTTGAGCTCGTCCACCGTGTTCCAGCCGCCGCCGAGCCGGATCCGGCTGGTGAAGTTGCCGCCGCCCTGACCCGTGTAGAGGTAGAGCGAACCGGTCGAGGTCTCCACCGCCACCACGTCCTGGAAACCGTCGCGGTTGAAGTCCCCGATCGAGGTGATCTCCCGGAAGCCGTTCCAGCCGGCACCAAGTCGGTACCGGCCGCTGATCCCGGAGCCACTGCCCGGGTAGTACCAGAGGTAGCCGGTGGCCGGCTCGCGGGCGATGACGTCCTCTCCACCGGCACGGTCGAAGTTCCCGGCCCGAATGATCGTGTCCATGCTGTTCCAGCCGGCGCCGAGGGTCACCCGGCCGCTCAACGTCGTGCCGTTGCCGCCGTAGACGTGCAGGCGTCCGGTGGCAGGCTCCCGGTAGCCGACGTCCGACCAGCCGTTGCCGGTGAAGTCACCGAACGGGGTCGCCGGCAACGGGGCGACGTCCAGGTAGTCGCGGTCGATGTTGATCGTGACGCCGCCCCAGGTCTCGTTGTGCGGGCCCACGTGCTGCTTCATCCGCCGCTTCGGCCACCACTGACCGGCGGGGATGCCCGGGTCGGTGACCGTGGCGACGCCGTCCCAACGGGCGAAGTCGAGGTAGTCCGGCCGCACGTAGCCCGGCGTGTCATAGGCGGCGACCTGGTCGGCTACGCCCCGGGCCATGCTGCTGTAGAAGCCGGAGAGGTAACCCGTGTCGTGCAGCCGGGCCGTCCACGCGCTCATGAAGGTGAGGACCGCCTGGGTGCAGGCCGCGTCCCCGCCGTCGTAGTCCTCCATGTCGTAGACGAGCACGCTCTCCCTCGGCAGTCCGAGGTTCACCGCCTGGGCCACGGCGTCGTCGGCCTGCGCACGGCCCTGCGCCGCCGCCTGGGCCGGATCGATCAGGTCCTCGCTACCGCCCTGGCACGGGGCCTGGAGACCGACGTACATCGGCACGAGGTGCCAACCCGCCGCGGTCTGCTCCGCCACCCACTCGGCGGTGAGGGCGGGCTGGGCGCAGCCACGGTTGACGCCGCCGAAGTAGATGACGATCGCCCGGTAGGGCGATGCCTGCCAGGCCCGCATCTGGGCGCTCGTCGGCGCGGTGCAGGCGTCGAAGCCGAGACCGGTGTAGCTGCCGGGCTGAGGACCCGCTGCGGCGAACGCCGGGCCGGATGTGGCTGTCAATGCGAGGCCGGCCCCGAGTACCGAGGCGACGGCACCGGCCAGAACCGTGCGCACGGCATGACGCAGCCCGTGCGGCCAGACTGTCGAGTTCACGTTTCCCCGATCTGTGTCCCTGGTGGGGGCGGTCACGGCGAACGCGACGGGTGACCCGCTCGCCACGGCCCGCTGATTCTGACCAGAGTCGACGTCGGTTGTCGAGATCGGAGGCGAAACGTCCCTTTGGAGCAAAACACCGGAACCGGCCGAAGGATGGCCGGTCACCGGTCGGCGTAGTCGACGATCAGAGCAGCTCGACGATGGTGGCGTTGGCCATGCCGCCGCCCTCGCACATCGTCTGCAACCCGTACCGGATCCCGTTGTCCCGCATGTGCTGGAGCATGGTGGTCATGATCCGGGCACCGGAGGCGCCGAGCGGGTGCCCGAGAGCGATCGCGCCGCCGCGCGGGTTGAGCCGCTCCGGGTCGGCCTCGGTCTCGGCCAGCCAGGCCAGCGGCACCGGGGCGAACGCCTCGTTCACCTCGTACACCCCGATCTCCTCGATGCCCAGCCCCGCGCGGCGCAGTGCCTTCGCGGTGGCCGGAATCGGCGCGGTGAGCATGGTGACCGGGTCGTCGGCAGCGCCCACCGCGGTGTGGATCCGGGCCAGCGGACGAAGCCCGTGCCGGCTGGCCCACTCGCTGGTGGTGACCGCGAGGGCGGCCGCGCCGTCGGAGATCTGGGAGGCGGACCCGGCGGTGACCACACCGTCGACTCGGAAGGGGGTGGCCAGCTCGGCCAGCTTCTCCAGCGAGGTGTCGCGCCGGATGCCCTCGTCCGCGGCGAGTTTGCCGCCGTCGCCGAGCGCCACCGGCGCGAGTTCGGGGTCGAACGCGCCCGCGTCCTGCGCGGCCGCCGCCTTCTCGTGGCTGGCGAGCGCGAACTCGTCGAGCTGGGTCCGGGAGAAGCGCCACCGCTGCGCGATCAACTCGGCGCCGACGCCCTGGTTGAACGGAAGTGGAGAGTCCTCGGCGAACCCCTCCACGCCGCGGTAACGCTCGTGGATCGCGGCACTGAACGGCATCCCGCCGGCCACGCTGGAGCCCATCGGCACCCGGGTCATCGACTCGACGCCGCCGGCCACGACCAGCTCGGCCTGCCCGGAGAGCACGGTTGCCGCGGCGAAGTGCAGGGCCTGCTGGCTGGAGCCGCACTGGCGGTCCAGCGTGGTGCCGGGGACGCTCTCGGGCCAACCGGCGGCCAGGACACCGTTGCGGGCGATGTTCCAGGACTGCTCGCCCACCTGCGACACGCAGCCCCAGAAGACCTCGTCGACCAGCACCGGGTCCACGCCGGTGCGCTCGGCCAGGGCGCGCAACACATGGGCCGACAGGTCCACCGGGTGTACGTCCGCGAGGCTGCCCTTGCGCCTCCCGACGGGGGTCCGTACCGCGCCGACGATAACCGCGTCACTCATGACTACTCCCCGGTAACTTGAGCTGCACCGATCTTACGTCCTCCACCACCCCGACGTCCCGTGCCGGGGTCGCCTGATCTCGATACGCCGAGCGAGGCGAACGCCCGGGCACCCGGTCGTGCCGAGCGTGACGGCAGACGATGCCACGGCCCGGGCATGCTGGCATGCTGGCATGCTGGACGGGTGGAGGAGACGTTCCCGGTGCGACAGTGGCGGGTGCCCGCGAGCCTGCCGGCCGCGAAACTCGCCGGCGCGGTCCTGCTCATGTCGATCGGTCTGCTCTTCGCCGACGGCGATCCGGTACGCCTGGCACTGGCGGCGCTGGTGGCGGCCGCGCTGGCCGGGTGGGCCGTGCGCGACTTCGTGGCACCGGTCCGGCTCGCGGTCGACGCCGCGGGACTCACCGTCGTCCACGGTTTCGCGCGCCGCCGGCATCTGCCGTGGGCGACAGTCGAGGCGATCAGCGTGGACCGGCGCCCCCGGCTGGGGCTGACCACCGAGACCCTGGAGATCGACGCCGGGGCGACGCTGCACCTGCTCGGCCGGTACGACCTCGGTGACTCCCCCGGCGACGTGGCCCGGGTGCTGCACACGGCGCGTACGGCCGCCGGCGCCTGACCCGCGGTCGCACCGGCCGTGCGCGGCCGAGGACCCGGCGGCGGGCCGCCGTTCAGCCGGCCAGGAGCTGGGCGCTACGGATCATGACCAGGCCGATCAGCGCCAACACGATGATCGCGCCACCGGCCACCTGGAAGAGCGTGCGACGGCCGCGCGGGGCGTACGCCAGCACCAGCCCCATCAAGGCACCGGTGATCAGGCCGCCGACGTGCCCGGCCTTGGAGATGCCCGGCACGGCGAAGGTGAAGACCAGGTTGATGACGAGGACGGGCAGGATCGCCGAAGTGTCCCGGCCGAGCCGGCGCATGATCACGAAGATCGCCGCGAACAACCCGAAGACCGCCGTCGACGCGCCGGCGGTGGCCGAGTTCTGGGCGCTGAACAGGTACGCGGCAACGTTCCCGCCGACTCCGGCGATCAGATAGAGCGCCAGGAAGCGCAGCGGACCGAGGTTGGCCTCCAGCGACCGGCCCAGCACCCAGAGCGCCCACATGTTCAGCAGGAGGTGGAGCAGGCCGTAGTGCAGGAACATCGCGGTGATCAGCCGGTACCACTCACCGTCGGCGATGCCTCCGACGGTGCCGTCGGGGAAGATCGCCAGCCCCAGCACCGCACCCCAGTCGGTGAGCGGCGTGTTGCCGCCGAGCAGCCCGGCGAAGCCGGAGCCGCCCGCCGCCGCGTCGCCGCCCCGGTCGGAGGCGATGGAGAGCAGCATGAACAACACGTTGGCCGCGATCAACGCCTTGGTGACGTAGCCGTGCCGGCCGGCGGTACCGCCGCCGAAGGCGGTACGCGCCGGCCGGACGCTGCGACGCCCTTCACTGATGCACTCCGGGCACTGGTGGCCGACCGACGCCTCGCGCATGCAGTCGGGGCAGATCGGCCGATCGCAGCGGGTGCAGCGGACATAGGTCTCCCGGCCGGGATGCCGGTAGCAGACCGGGGTGGTCGGTGGCGATTCGCTCACCGTGCCCACCCTCCGGAGCGCTCAGTCATGCGAGCAAAGGTACCTCGCGCCCGCCTCAGGCGGCGGTGCGCTCGATCTCGACCCGCTCGATGACGACGTCCTGGACGGGACGGTCGCTCGGGCCGGTCGGGGTGTTGGCGATCGAGTCGACGACCTTCGCCGACTGCTCGTCCGCCACCTGCCCGAAGATGGTGTGCCGGTTGTTCAGGTGCGGCGTCGGGCCGACGGTGATGAAGAACTGCGAGCCGTTGGTGCCCGGCCCGGCGTTCGCCATCGCGAGCAGGTACGGCCGGTCGAAGCGCAGTTCCGGGTGGAACTCGTCGGCGAACTTGTAGCCCGGGCCACCGCGACCGGTACCGGTCGGGTCACCCATCTGGATCATGAAGCCGGAGATGACGCGGTGCGAGATGGTGCCGTCGTAGTACGGCCCCTTGCCCGGCTGGCCGGTGCGGGGGTCGACGTACTCGCGCGTCCCCTCGGCCAGCTCGACGAAGTTCTTGACGGTCTTCGGCGCGTGGTTCGGGAAGAGCTCCAGCCGGATCGGGCCGGCGTTGGTGTGCAAGGTGGCGTAGATGGACTCGGCCACGGGTACTCCTCACTCGTTGGTCAGTTCCATGCGGATCCTCCCATGTGCCCGATCTGGCATCACGGAGGCATCCGAAGGTGGAGGATGACGAAGGAACAACTCCCAGGAGGTGGGACCGTGTTTGGAATGGGACGACGCAAGTCCCAGGGGCAGCTGGCGAAGGCCGAATTGAACCAGGGCATCAGCCACCTGGTGCAGGCAGCCACGCACGCCGCGAGGGGCGCCGGCGCGACCGTCGGTCCGCAGGTGCAGGCGGCCCGCGACCAGGTCGGACCGACGGCGGCGCTGCTGCGCGACCGGGCCGCGACCGGTTGGGACACGGCGCTCACCTCGCTCGCCCCGCTCGCCGCGGCCGCTCGCGACGGCGCCACGCAAGCGGGCTCGATGACCAGGAAGGCGAAGTCGAGGAACATGCGGATCAGTGGGAAGAAGAAGCAGCCGCGCCGTGGCGGCCGGATGATGACCGGCCTGCTGGCCGCGGGCGCGATCGCCGGGGTCGCCGGGTTGATGGCCGTGCGGCGCCGCCGGGAGCAGCAGGAGTGGGCCGAGTACGACCCCACCCGCACCCTGGAGCCGATGCGGGACGAGGTGGACACCCTCGAGGTACAGACCCGGTCGACGCCGGGCGGCGCGAAGATGGCCGACGCGTCCACGCCCCGGACGTCCGGTATGGCTGGTGGCCCGACGGGCGCCGGCAGTTCGGCGGTGGCGGGCGGGGACAGCGCCAGCACCATCCCGGCGAGCACCGGGTCGAAGATCCAGCCGACCGGCAAGGTCCCCTCGGTGGCCGAGGGCGCGACCGACGTGTCCGGCCGCCCGGCCGACGACGTCAGCAAGGCCACGAGCAAGGGCGCCGCGCGCACCAACGGGCGCCGCTGACCAGCCGTTCACCGCGGACAGCGCCGGGCCGGCGGGATGATCCCGCAGCGCCGGCGCTTCCGCGCGTTCGGGGCCGTGCCGCGGTACGACCGGCGGCACCGCCACGACGTGCCGTGGGTCACGCGTCCGGCCTTCGGCGCGTGCCGCAGAGCCAGTGGCCGTTGCGGCGCGAAGGCGCGTTCCGCAGAGCCAGCCGTTGCGGCGGAAGGCGTGCCTCAGAGCCAGCCGTTGCGGCGGAACCAGCGGTACAGCGTCCACGAGCAGGTCAGCATCAACGCCCAGATGACCGGGTAGCCGTACTCCCAGTCCAGCTCCGGCATGTACTTGAAGTTCATGCCGTAGATGCCGGCGATGGCCGTCCAGACCGCGGCTATCGCCGCCCAGGCGGCGATCTTGCGCATGTCGTTGTTCTGCTCGACGGTGACCTGGGCGAGGCGCGCCTGAAGGATCGAGTTCAACAGGTCGTCGTACGAGTTCACCTGCTCAACGGTGCGGCTGAGGTGATCCTGCACGTCCCGGAAGTAGCGCCGGATCTCCTTGGGCACCTCGCGATTCACCTGCGAGGTCAGCGTCAGCAGCGGGCGCTGCAGCGGCACCACCGCCCGTTTGAACTCCACCAGCTCCCGTTTCATCTGGTAGATCCGCTGGATCCTTCCGGCGCCGTTCCGGTCGAAGACCTCGGTTTCCAGGATGTCGAGGTCGTCCTCGATCTGGTCGGCGACCTCCAGGTACAGGTCAACCACCCGGTCGGTGACCGCGTACGCGACCGCCCACGGTCCGTGCAGCAGCAGCTCCCGCTTGCTCTCCAGATCGGCGCGGATCGGGGAGAGCCGGCCGGCGTCCCCATGCCGGACACTGACCACGAAGTTCGGGCCGATGAAGAGCATCACCTGCCCGGTCTCCACGACCTCTGACTGCTCGGTCAGCTCAGCGTGCTCGCAGTAGCGGGCGGTACGCAGCACCAGGAAGCTGACGTCGCCGAACTGCTCCAGCTTCGGGCGCTGGGCGGCCTTCACCGCGTCCTCGACGGCGAGTTCGTGCAGCCCGTAGGTGGCCGCGATGGTGCTCATCTGCGCCAGCTCCGGCTGGTGCAGCCCGAGCCAGACGAAGCCCTGCTCGCGCCGGGCGGCGGCCAGGGCGTCGGCGTAGTTCCAGTCACCCGGTTGCCGCGCCCCGTCGACGTAGAGCGCGCAGTCGACGATCGCGTCGTGCATCGACTCGGCGGGCTCCGGGGAACGATGGGCACCATCGGCGCTGAGGATGCGGGTCACCGCCCGTACGGGAGCCGCCCAGCTTCGCGGCACCGGCAACCGGCCGCCGTTCTGCGGCGTCGTCCGGCCCCGCTGGTCTTGACCTGCCATCGCGCACCCCCTCCCCACGGTGAGCCGCGCTCGTCGCACCGGCTCCGCACCCGCACGGCATCCGGGAACTGGCGGGAACCGCGGGGCAGCCGCCGCAGGGTTTCCCGCAGTCACGCGGAGCCGGATTGCAGGGTACGCCGAACCGGACCATCACTGCCTGTGACGAAGGCGTCCGGGGGTGGCGCCGGGCGGGCCGGGTCGCATCAGGGGGGTGAGGGGACGACACGGCCCACCCGGCGCCCTATGGGGGCGAGGGTTCTGCTGGTCGCGTCACTTGTCACGCGTGGGAGCCGGTCGCGCGCCCCCGGCGCCGGCCCGGTCGAATGCCGGGCTCGGGGGCGACCGATCGCTACCCGTCGTGAATGACGCTCGCAGCATTGTGGGCCGCCGACCGTCCGGGCGGGAGCCCTGAGACGGCTGGCATCAGCCTTCTGTCGGAAATCCGACAGAAGCTCACCCGCGCACCGATTTCACCGCTTCGGCCAGCCGACGTACACCCTCATCGATCTTGTCGGCGGTGACCGCCGAGTACGCCAACCGCAGCGCGTGCCGCCCGCCGTCGATGACGAAGTCACTGCCCTTGACCACCGCCACGCCACGCTCGGCGGCAGCCGGGGCGACCCGTTCGGCCAGCACGTCCTCGGGAAGCTCCACCCAGAGGAAGTAACCGCCGTCCGGCTCCACGAACCGGGCCTCCGGAAGGTGGCGGCGCAGCGACTCGGCGAGTACCCGGGCCCGCTCGCCCAGCGACACCCGCACGGTCTCGATGGAACGGTCGATGTCACCGGAGACGCAGAACTGGTGCACGATCGCCTCGGAGACCATGCCGGGCGAGATGTAGAGACTGGTCGCCTTCTTCGCGATGTCCGCGATCAGATCCGTGGCGCCGACCAGGTACCCGACCCGAACGCCGGGGCAGACCGTCTTGGTGAAGCTCGAGGCGTGCACCACCACGTTGCGGGTGTCCAGGGAGAGCATCGACGGCAGCGCCTCGCCCCGGAACCGGATGTCCGCGTACGGGTCGTCCTCGAAGATCGTGAACCCGTACTCGGCCGCCAGGTCCAGCAGCTCACGTCGCTTCTCCAGGGAGAGCGTCACGCCCGCCGGGTTCTGGTAGTTCGGGATGACGTGCGCCAACCGGGGGCGCACCCCGGACTCCAGCAGCTTGCGCAGCTCGGCCGTGTCCAGGCCGTCCGGCTGGATGGTGACACCGTGCAGTTCGCCGCCCATCTGCTTCAGGTTGAGCAGCGTCCGGTCGTACGTGGGCCGCTCGACCACCACCGCGTCACCGGGGCGGACCAGGTGGTTGAAGAGGAACGCGTCGGCCTGCAACGAGCCGTTGGTGATCAGCACCTGCTCCGGCGCCACCCCGTGCTTCTCGGCGATCCACCTGCGCAGGGGCGGGTAACCGGCGGAGGTGCCGTACGCCGTGACCCCCGCGGGGTCGGCGTCGAAAGCGCGGACGGCGGCGGCCTTGAGCCCCTCGACATCGACGATGTCCAGCGAGGGAGCTCCGCGCGCGAAGGAGATCAGCTGCTCGGCGGTCATGGCTGTTGAGCGTACGGGCGGCCACCTCGGGTACGGCGACGGCACGGCGATGTCCGCATCCTGAGCCACCGGGTCGGGTGACGTGGGCCGGACGGGCGGGGCGGCAAGTCGGGCCGGAAGGGCGAGCGGGTCGTGCTGCGCCTGACGAATCCGGCGTTCCGCCCGCATCGATCCGCCGCACGGTCAGCCCGTCGACACCATCCGGCCGGCCGCCCAGACCCGCATGATGTCCCGCACCGAGATCACCCCGGCCACCTCGCGGCCGTCGAGCACCACCAGGTGCCGGAACCCGCCCCGGGCCATGGCCACTGCCGCTTCCGCCAGCGTCCAGTCCGGCACCGCGTAGACCACGTCCCAGGTCAGGTGGGCGCCGGTGCGCTCGACGTCGCAGTCGAGGCCGGCGCCGATGGCGTTGAGCACATCGCGTTCGGTCATGATCCCGATGCCCTCGGACTCCGGGTCGAGCACCACCGCCGAACCGACCCCGCGGGCCGACATCATCTGGGCCGCCTGTCGGAGCGTGTGCTCCGGACCGATCACCAGGACCTGGCTCGACATCGCTTCCCGTACCTGCATCACACATCACCCCTGTGGGAACGGTGGCCTTGCGGTACGGACATGGTGGGCGGTCGATGTCTCCGGAACAAGACCTCGGCGTCGCCGACATGCCGATCGGCTCGCTACTGTCGGGGCGTGTCCACCGAGCCTCTGCGCTGCGCCGGCGCCCTCATCGTCGACGACGACAACCGGCTTTTCTTCCAGCGCCGATCCCCGCACCGACGCCTGTTTCCCAACTGCTGGGACGTGGTCGGCGGCCACCTGGAGTCCGGCGAGGATGTCGAGGCGGCGCTGCGCCGCGAGGTGACCGAGGAGACGGGCTGGACCGTCTCGCACCTGCTCGGCCCGGTCGGTGAGTACCGCTACGTCGGCGACGACGGCCTGGCACGGATCGAGTACGACTGGCTGGTCCGGGTCGAGGGAGACCTCGCCCGACCACGGCTGGAGGTCGGCAAGCACACCGAGTTCCGGTGGCTCGCCGAGGAGGACGTGGCCCTGTTGGACGAACACCGGGACGTCAACGACGGCCTGATCCGCCGGATCGCGGAGGAAGCCTTCGCGGCCCTGCGTGCCATGGGTCGGTGAGCCACGCCGTCGAGCTGGCGCCGCACCGGTACGCCGGGCTGGTCGCCCCCGCGGTCGACCGGACCTTCCTGGCCGGCATGAGGACCGGCCGGGAACGCGGTACCGAGCTGAGCCGGCGATACGGCGGCCCGGCGGCGACCGGCTTCCTGGTGGAGTTCCGCACCCGGTTGGGTGAGCCCGGCGGCACGGTCGACGAGCCCGGGTTCGCCGCGGTCACCCGGTACCGGGACGCCGCCGAGTGCCGACGGGCGTTGGACAAGCAGGTCGCGTACGGGATGCTGCACCGTCGCCCGGACGGTGGGCTGGCCGCCACGGAACGCGGGCTGGCCTTCCTCGCCGAACTCTGGCGGCTGCACGCCGAGGTGACCGCCGAACTGTGGGCCGGACACGAGGAACGGGTGGTCCGGCTGGTCGAGGCGCTCGGCCGGCTGCTGGCGTACGCGCTGGTGCTCGCCGCCGAGCAGCCCGACTCGGCGGGCGCCGCGTTCGCCGCGATCGCCCCGCCGTACGAGCCGGACGGCACCCCGCCCGGCGTGCTGCTGCTCAACCGGCTCGGTACGCTCCGCCACCACCGGGCCGACGCGCACGCCGCCGCCTGGGCCGTCGCGGGGCACACCGCGCTCAGCGTGACCGCCCTACCGGCCGGACCCGAGCGGCTGGCGATCGAGCAGGAGACCGACCGCCGGGCCGCCGGCCCGTACGAGGCGCTGACCGCCGACGAGCGGTTGAACGTGCTCGCCGACCTGGCCGCGCTTCCCGGCTGAGAGATCGTCGGGAAACCCCGGGGCGAGCGACAGTCTCTGAACATCGGGCTGTGAACATCGGGTGAAGCCCGGTTGACGGGAGGCGGTGCCGAGCCCGGCGCTATCCTCCAGCGGTGACCGGAGTCGTACGAGGGGGGAAGCCGGCATGATCGGAATGGTGCTCGCGGCCGGGGCGGGGCGTCGGCTGCGCCCGTACACCGACACACTGCCCAAGGCGCTAGTGCCGGTCGACGGCGAGGTCACCATCCTCGACATCGCACTGGCCAACCTCGCCGAGGTGGGGCTCACCGACATCGTGATCGTGGTCGGCTACGCGGCCGACGCGGTCCGGGAGCGGCAGGCCGACCTCGAGAAGCGGTACGGCGTGAACCTCACTCTCGTGCACAACGACAAGGCCGAGGAGTGGAACAACGCCTACTCGCTCTGGCTGGCCCGCGAGTACTTCAGCCAGGGCGTACTGCTGGTCAACGGTGACACCGTGCACCCGGTGAGCGTGGAGAAGACCCTGCTCGCCGAGCGCGGCCCGGGCATCCTGCTCGCCGTGGACACGCTCAAGCCGCTGGCCGAGGAGGAGATGAAGACCACCTTCGACGCTGCCGGTCAGCTCACCCGGATCACCAAGCTGATGGACCCGGGCGAGGCGTACGGGGAGTACATCGGCGCGACGCTCATCGAGCCGCAGGTGGCCGACGCCCTCGCCGACGCGCTGGAGACGACCTGGCGGCGCGATCCGAACCTCTACTACGAGGACGGCTACCAGGAGTTCGCCGACCGGGGCGGCGAGGTCCGGGCGGCGCCGATCGGGGACGTCTCCTGGGTCGAGGTCGACAACCACGCCGACCTGGCCCGCGCCCGGGAGATCGCGTGCCACTACTAGCCCGGTCGGTACTGACTCCGCTCCACATCGACGTACGACGGGGGGCGGTGGCTGACCTGGCCACGATCCTGGCCGACGGGCGGATCTCCGCCGGCGGCGACGTGGCGGTCGTGGTCGGCCCCGGTCAGGGCGAGCGGATCGCCGAGCTGATCCGGCCCACGCTCGGGTCGGCCGACGTGTTCACGGTGGCGGGCGGCACCCTGCAGGCGGCCGACGACCTGGAGGGCAAGCTCCGCGCCCGGTCGTACGACGCGGTGGTCGGCATCGGCGGCGGCAAGACCATCGACGTGGCCAAGTACTCGGCGACCCGGCGGGGTCTGCCGATGGTCTCGGTCGCCACCAGCCTCGCCAACGACGGGATCGCCTCCCCGGTGGCGAGCCTCATCACCGATGGGCTCAAGGGCTCCTACGGGGTGCACATCCCGATCGCGGTCATCGTCGACCTGGACTTCGTGGATAGCGGTCCGGAGCGGCACAACCGCGCCGGAATCGGCGACGTGGTCAGCAACATCAGTGCCCTCGCCGACTGGGAGTTGGCGCGGGTGGTGCGCGGTGAGCCGGTCGACGGCCTGGCCGCCTCACTAGCCCGGGCCGGCGCCGAAGCGTTGATCAACCATCCGGGCGGCATGGGTGACGACGCCTTCGTCACCGTCCTCGCCGAGGCGCTGATCTCCAGCGGCCTGGCGATGGCGATCGAGGGCACCAGCCGCCCGTGCAGCGGCGGCTGTCACGAGATCATGCACGCGGTGGACGCGCTCTTCCCGGGGACCGCCTCACACGGCGAGCTGGCCGGGCTCGGTGCCCTCTTCTGCACCTGGTTGCGGGGGGACACGTACCGCTTCGACCAGATGGCGTCCTGCCTGTCCCGGCACAAGCTGCCGGTCATCCCCGCGGACGTGGGGCTGACCGACGAGCAGTTCGTCGACGCGGTGATCTTCGCGCCGCGTACCCGGCCGGACCGGTACACCATCCTCGAACATCTGGCGCTGTCACCTTCCGACGTCCGGACGCGGCTGGCAGACTACGCCGGTGCAATCCACGACCGCCTTGGCTGAGCCGTTTCGTCCCACCGTCGCCGATTTCCACCGGACAAACCGGGGCGGCGGCCTGTTCAGTGAATCGATCAGCCAGTGGCTGGGCGCCAGCTTCGCGGTCGCCGCGCACCGGCTGGGTCTGCGTCCGACGGCGCTGACCGTCACGAACCTGGTGCTGGGGCTGGCCACCTCGGTCACCGTGGTCGCACTCGCCGGCCGGGTGGCCGCCGGCGAGGTTCCGGCCTGGGTGGTGGGGCTGCTCGCGCTGGTCGGCTGGCAGGTGGCGTACGCCCTGGACTGCGCGGACGGCCAGCTCGCGCGGGTCACCAGGACGGGCAACTCGGCGGGTGCCCGGGTCGACGTGCTCGCCGACGTGGCGGCCCAGATCGCCCTGGTCGCGGCGCTCTCCGCGACCGCCGTGGCGCAGCACCCGTCGACCCCGACCTGGCTGGTCGCGACGTTCGCCGGCACCTGGATGGTCAACCTGGTCACCTCGGTGATGCAGGCCGGCCCGAACGCGGCGAGCATGGTCACCTCGACCTCACTGCCCGTACGCCTCGTGAAGCTCGTCCGCGACTACGGCGCGGTGATCTTCGTGGCCGCGCTGGTGCTGCTCCTCGCCCCCGCCCTGACGTTCTGGGTGATGGTGGCGTTCACCGTGGTCAACGGCGGCTTCCTGCTCGCCAGCATCGCCTTCTCCGCCCGCGCCTCCTACCGCTGACCGTTCCCGCCGCTCCCCACTTGATCGTGCTCGATCTCGGAAGTAGTGGCGTCCGACGGCCACCGATCGCCCTCTTTCCAGGATCGAGCGCGATCTTGCGGGTGCGGCCCCTCCCCGGAACCGGGGAGGGGCGGGTCAGCCCCGGCTCGGGGTGCGGGACAGGCCGGCGTAGATGTCGATGAGCTGGCTGGTCACCACGTCCGGGTGGAAGGTGCGCTCGTAGCGCGAGCGCGCGGCCGACGACAGCGCGGCGGCACCCGTCCGGGCCAGCGGGAGGGCCGCCGCCAGCGCGGCCGCCTCGGGCGGCACCACCCAACCGGCCTCGCCGGTGACGATGCCCGCCGGCAGCGCGGACGTCCCGGAAACCGGACCCGCGAGCGGTACGGAACTGGCCGAACCGGTCGCGGCCGACGCCTCCTCGGCCGAGCCGGTCCCCGCCGGTACGCGCGCGGTGTCCGCCCCGACCAGGTACGGGATGCCGCCCAGCGCGGTGCCGAGCACCGGCCGGCCACTCGCCAAAGCCTCGATGATCACGGTGGGCAGTACGTCGTGCCACGTGGAGGTGGCGAGCACCACCGCGCTCGCCTCGAGCACGGCCCGGACCCCGTCCCGGTCCAACGGGCCCAGGAACGTCACGTCCGAGCGCTCGGCGGCCGCCGCCTCGACCAGCGGGCGCAGCTCGCCGTCACCGGCGATCCGCAGCGGGCCGAGCGCGCCGTCCGGGTGCCGGCGCCAAGCGTCCAGCAGCAGGTCCAACCCCTTCTCGGGGGAGAGCCGGCCGAGGAAGAGGAAACCGTCGCCGAGCGGGGCGGGCAGCCCCGGGTCCGGGATCCCGTTCGGCTTGATCACGATCCGCTCCGCCGGGATGCCGTAGTCGCGCAGGTGCGCGGCGACCGCCGAGGTCAGCGCGACGAACCGGTCCACCGACCGCCAGGTGGGCCGGTGCACCGCCAGCGTGGTGGCCATCAGGGCGCTCTGCGCGCGGGAGCCCCGGTAGCAGCGGTGCACGATGGCCGGCACACCCAACGCCCGGCCCCGGCAGTCCTGGCAGATCATCCCGTCTCGGAAGTACAGCCCGGAGGAGCAGACCTGCCGGTAGTTGTGCACGGTCTGCACCACCGGCACGCCGTGCTTGTGGGCGGTACGGACGACCCAGGGCGAGAGCAGCGGGTACGGGTTGTGCAGGTGCAGCACGTCCGGCCGATGCTCGGTGAGCAACCGGCCCAGTTCCTGCTGGGCCTGCGGCGCGTAGATCGGCGAGATCGGCAGCAGCGCCTTCGCCGCCTTCGACATCGACGGGATCTCGTCGGAGCTCCGGATGAACGGCAGCACCTCCACGCCGGCCGCGGTGAGCTGGGCGATCTCCGCGTCGACGATGATGTTCTCCCCGGACGGCTGACCCTGCCGGTACCGGTTGTGCGCCACCACAATCTTCACTGAGCTCGCCCTTTGTTCGCGATTGCCGGACTCGCGAGCTCGTTCCTCGCGCTCACGGGGCCACCATTGTTCCCGACTGCGGGACTCGCAAGCTCGTTCCTCGCGCTCACGGAAAAGAAGGCTACCGTTGTCTGATGCCCGAGCTACCGGAGGTTGAGGCGCTCGCGGGTTACCTGCGTCAGCGCGCCGTGGGGCGACGGGTCGACCGGCTGGAGGTCGCCGCGATCAGCGCCCTCAAGACGTACGATCCGGCGCCCACCGCTGCGACCGGTCGTGCTGTGGTGGACGCGCGCCGGCACGGCAAGTTCCTGGACGTGGTCTTCGACGGCGACCTGCACCTGGTGGTCCACCTGGCGCGGGCGGGGTGGCTGCACTACCGGGAGGCGTTCCCCAGCGCCGCCCCGCTGCGCCCCGGCAAGGGCCCGATCGCGCTGCGGGTACGCCTCGACGACGGCTCCGGCTTCGACCTGACCGAGGCCGGCACCCAGAAGAAGCTCGCCGCGTATCTGGTCACCGATCCGGCGGCCGTGCCCGGGGTGGCCAAGCTCGGTCCGGACCCGCTCACCGCCGACCTGCCCACGTTCACCGAGCGGCTGCGCAGCCGCCGAGGTCGGGTGAAGCTCGTGCTGACCGACCAGGCGGTGCTGGCCGGAGTGGGCAACGCGTACTCCGACGAGATCCTGCACGCCGCGAAGCTCTCGCCGTATGCGCTCACCGACCGGCTGACCGACGACCAGCTCGCCGCCCTGCACGCGGCCACCCGGCAGGTGCTCGGCGACGCGGTCGGCCGCTCGCTGGGGCAGCGGGCGGCAGAGCTGAAGGGCGAGAAGCGCTCCGGGTTGAAGGTGCATGCGCGTACCGGGCTGCCCTGCCCGGTTTGCGGCGACACCATCCGGGAGGTCTCCTTCTCCGATTCGAGCCTCCAGTACTGCCCGACGTGTCAGACCGGCGGCAAGCCGCTCGCTGACCGACGGCTGTCCCGGATCGTACGGTGAGTAACGACACCCGGGAGCTACGGAGTGGAATCGTCCGGAGAACGCGGAAGGTCCTGCTCGGGAGTTCCACCAACCGCACCATGCATCGGTATAGTGGCCCGGTCCCCGGCTTCTGATATGCGTGGAGCCGGCCAGATCCCGCCCGCACCAGCGGGGCGCGCTGTCCTTCGGGTCCGGCGCCCGGCCCGGCCGGTCGTGGGAGACTGGAACGGTGGGCGACCCGGGTCCTCACGATGAGTGAGCGGCCCGCGTCATGCGGGAGGACATGGGTGAGGTGACGGCAAGCCTCCAGCGCCCGGTAACCAACACAGGCCGGAGCGAACTCGTGCGGCACGTCGACAGCTTCGAGATCCAGCCGCCGACGCCGCCGTCGCACAACGGCGTACCCCGGTCGGCGTGGGCCCGGGCCCGCCGGCGCGTTTCCCGCTGGCACCGCCCTTACACCGCGATCCTTCTGCTGCTCGACTTCGCGGCCGCCGCGTTCGCCAGCTTCACCGCGATTCACACCTTCGACCAGGCCAGGTCGGGCTTCTACAACGCGCAGGAGGACCCGACCTGGTTCTTCACTGTGGCGTTCGTGCTGCTACCGCTGGGCTGGGTGGTGATCCTCTGGGGCCACCGCGCCTACGACCGGCGCTACCTCGGTCTCGGGCCGGAGGAGTTCAAGCGGGTGATCCGGGCCGGCGTCGCCGTCGCCGCCACGGTCTCCTTCCTCGTCTTCGCCACCAAGACCGACCTGTCCCGTTGGACCGTCGGCACCGCTCTGCTCGGCGCCCTGCTGCTGATCCTGCTCGGGCGCATCCTCGCCCGGTTCGTGCTGCACGTCATCCGGCGCAACATCGGCCAGGGCAGCCACCGGATGATCCTGGTCGGCACCCTGCCGGAGTGCCTGGAGGTGCACCGGGCGGTCACCCGCAACCTGGCGGCCGGCCTGGTGCCGGTCGCCATTCACCTCACGGACGGGTACGCGGCAGCCCGCGGTCTCGAGACTCCGGTCCCGGTCTACACGGGTCGCGACGTGCTCGCCCTGGTACGGGAGGTCGGCGGGGACACCATCGCCGTGTGCGGCTCGGCCAGCGCCGAGCCGGGCGAGCTGCGCCGCCTCGCCTGGCAGCTGGAGGGCTCCGGCGTCGACCTGGTCGTCGCGCCGCAGCTCACCGACATCGCCGGTCCCCGGGTGCACATCCGTCCGATCGAGGGCCTGCCGCTGCTGCACGTCGAGGAACCGACCCTGTCCGGGCCGGCGCTGCTGGCCAAGAACCTGATGGACCGGGTGGCCGCCGGGCTCGGGCTGTTGCTGCTGATCCCGGCCTTCGTGGCCATCGCCGTGGCGATCAAGATCTCCGACCCCGGTCCGGTCTTCTTCCGGCAGCCTCGGGTGGGCCACGAGGGGCGCACCTTCCGGGTGTGGAAGTTCCGGACCATGTACGTCGACGCGGAGGAGCGGCTGGCCAGCCTGGTCGACCAGAACGAGACCGACGGCATGCTGTTCAAGATGAAGGAGGATCCCCGGGTCTTCCCGGTGGGCCGCTTCCTGCGTGCCTCGTCGCTGGACGAGCTGCCGCAGCTGATCAACGTGCTCATGGGCGAGATGTCGCTGGTCGGGCCGCGTCCGCTACCGGCCGACGACGGCGACTTCCTGGGCGACGTCCGCCGTCGTCTGCTGGTACGGCCCGGCATGACCGGCCTCTGGCAGGTCTCCGGCCGCTCCGACCTGTCCTGGGACGAGGCAGTCCGGCTCGACCTCTACTACGTCGACAACTGGTCGCTCGCGTACGACCTGAGCATCCTCTGGCGCACCGTCGGCGTCGTGCTCGCCCGCAAGGGCGCGTACTGAAACGCCGGCTGCTCTTTCGCTGAGTCGTCGTCCTCCCGACGAGCCTCCGCCTTGCCGGGGGGCCACCTGGATTCCGCGTCGGCTCTACCTGATCGACAGGACACGGCCCACAGGCCGGAGTTCCGTGGCCGCGGTGGCCGGGCCGATCATGGCTGCCGCCGGCGGCGGTGGTCGTCCAGCCGCCGCACGCTGGGGCCGCCGACGGGGTTCGGGGGTCTCGGTGCCAGTTCGAGGCGCGCCGTGGCACCTGCCGCAGCCCGCCACCGGCGTGCGCCGCAGAGCGGAGCCAGCGTCCACCTCACCCCTTCGGCATGATTCATGCATGTCGATGTGGTCGTGAGCTGGGGGCCGGGCGATGACCATGGGGAGCCGACCCGGCGGCTCCGATCCGAGTAGTAGAAGACGGTCTGGCGGACAAGGCCCGGAGCCGACAGGATCTGGGCGTGGGTGGCAACCTCTCGGCCGTCTTCGCCGTCGTCTTTCTGGTCAGCGCGCTCGCCGCGGCCCTGTTCGCGGTGGGCCGGCTGCGTGCGCGCCGGGGCATCGCCACCGCCACCCAGCGGGCCACCTACGAGGTGCTGCACACCGCCGGGCTGGCCGCTGAGCCGCTGCGCGCGGGGTTGAGTGCGGCAGGCGCGGCGAAATCCGTACGCCATCTTCGGGCCCTGGTGGGTGCGCCCGGGTTGGCGCTCACCGACCGGGACCAGCTGCTCGCGCTCGACGGGCGGGGTGCCCACCACGGCGAGCAGCTGCTGGGCGCCGCGCGGCGGGCCGTGGCGTCGGCCCGGTCCACGGTCCTGGGCGAGTCGGAGTTGCAGTGCGACCGGGTGGACTGCCCGGTACGGGGCGTGGTGGTCGCTCCGCTGACGGCTGCGGACGGCGAGGCCGTCGGCGCCCTGCTGGCGATCGCCGACGGGCCGCCGGCACCCGGCCTGGTGCAGGCGACCCTCGAGACCGCGCACTGGGCCGGCAACCAGCTCGCCCTGGCCGAGCTGGACTCGTCCCGGGAGCGGCTGGCCCGGGCCGAGATCCGCGCGCTGCGGGCCCAGATCAGCCCGCACTTCATCTACAACGCGTTGACCGCGATCGGCTCGTTCGTCCGCACCGACCCGGAGCGGGCGCGCGAGCTGATCCTGGAGTTCGCCGAGTTCACCCGGTACTCGTTCCGGGCGCACGGTGAGTTCACCACGCTGGCCGAGGAGCTGCGCTCGATCGACCGCTATCTGATCATCGAGCGGGCCCGGTTCGGCGATCGGCTCCAGGTGCGTCTGCAGATCGCCCCCGAGGTGCTGCCGGTGACCCTGCCGTTCCTCTGTCTGCAACCGTTGGTCGAGAACGCGGTCCGGCACGGGTTGTCCCGCAAGCCCGGCACGGGCATGGTGAGCATCGAGGCCCGGGACGCCGGTGCCGAGTGCCACATCACGGTGGAGGACGACGGGGTGGGAATGGATCCGGCCACGCTGACCACCGGCATCGCCGAGCTGGCCCGCAGCACCGGTGATCCGGGGGAGGATTCCGGCCAGCACGTCGGGCTCTCGAACGTGGACGAGCGGCTCCGCTCGGTCTTCGGGGACGGCTTCGGGCTGGTCGTCGAGACCGGGCTCGGCGCGGGCACGCGGGTGAGCATGCGGATTCCGAAGTTCCATCCCGGGGTACGGGCGGGCTCGTGAGCGAGCGGAGCGAGCAGACCGGCCGGGTCGGCGCGGTGAACCCATCGGGGTTCCTCCGGGTGCTGGCGGTGGACGACGAGCCCCCGGCGCTCGACGAGCTGGCGTATCACCTGCGGGCCGACCCGCGGGTGGCGCGGCTGCACACCGCCGGCGACGCTACGGAGGCGCTTCGGCTGCTCCGCGACGGCGACGTGGACGTGGTTTTCCTGGACATCAGGATGCCCGGGCTGGACGGGATGGAGCTGGCCCGGGTGCTGCGCCGGTTCGCCCGGCCGCCGGCGATCGTCTTCGTCACCGCGTACGACGACGGCGCGGTCGACGCGTTCGACCTGGGCGCCACCGACTACGTGCGCAAGCCGGTGCGCGCCGACCGGTTGGCCGAGTCGCTGCGCCGGGTGATCGGTTCGCGGGTGGTGCCGTCGCACCCTGCGGCGCTGGCCCGGGCCGAGGAGGATCCGACCATCCCGATCGAGCTGGCCGGTACGACCCGGATGCTGCCGAGGTCGGCGGTGCGCTGGGTGGAGGCGCAGGGGGACTACGCCCGGCTGCACACGGCGGACGGCTCGCACCTGGTCCGGGTCTCGCTGGCCACCCTCGCGGAACGTTGGGCGGACGCGGGGTTCGTGCGGATCCACCGGTCGTACCTGGTGCAGTTGAAGCTGATCGCCGAGTTGCGGTTGGTGAACTCCGGCTACGTGGTGGTCATCGACGGCACGGAGCTGCCGGTCAGCCGCCGGCACACCCGGGAGCTGAAGGACAAGCTGGTTCGCGCGGCGAAGCAGGACTGGAACCGCTGACCGCGGTGCCGACCTGCCCGCCCCGGCGGAGCATCCGCCTGCTCGGGTCGAGCGGTTGAGGTGATCGACCCGGCTTCGTCGAAGTCGGGGGTCCGCTTGCTCGCGACACCGCGACACCGCGACACCCCGCCACCGCGACATGCGCGGAAGTCGAGTCGATCAAGCGCGTGTTCCCTCGGGCGGCCGGGAATGAAGACGGCCTGTCGTACGCTGTACGACAGGCCGTACGACATCGAGGAGGACGCCGTGCCCGACGCCCTGTACGACGCCACCGCCGAGTTCGACCGCCAGGTGCAGCGCCTGGTGGAACTCGGCTACCCCAAGCTGGCCGGAACGACCGAGGACGACTTCCGGGACCTCGTCGCCCCGCTGCGAGCGGCCGCCGTCACCGGCGCGGCCGGCCTGCCGACCCCCACCGCGGCACGGGTGCCGTTCCTGCTGGTGGTCACCCGCGACCTGATCCCAGTGGAGGAACGCCTGCCGCTCACCACGCTGGCCGGCAAGCGCAAGCCCGGCTTCCTCGACCGGCACTACGCCGACGACGACCTGGCCCGCTTCGACCCGATCAAGGAGCTGGAGGTGCCGGCCGGGCCGGCGTACCTACTCTTCGACGTGGACCGCGGGGAGGAGACGCTGAACCTGGCCCCCTCGTCGGCGATGGAGCGCATCACCGGCCAGGGCCGGTTGCCGCTCACCATCGACGAGGGGATCGCCTTCGTCACGCTGCACCCCGCCGCACTGGCGAAGAACAAGTGCTTCTCGCTGGTCGGGTCGCGTTGCGGGGACAAGCGGGTCCCGGCGCTCTGGATCAGCCAGGGCGCGCCGAAGCTCGGCTGGTGCTGGTACGGCAACCCGCACACCTGGCTCGGCTCCGCCTCCGCACGACCGGACCGCGTCGGCCTGTCCTGACCCCCGCACACCCTGCACGTCGGATCGTGGCCCGCCGACGGCGGCACCGGCGACGAGCGGAAGCGGTCGTCGTGGCCGCCGTCCGGCGCCGGGTGGCAGGGCACGCCGGCCCCGTTCTCCACCGGGTTATCCACAGGAGTGACCCGTAATCCACAGGTTGTGCACAACGCTTCCCACGGGTCCGCACGCCCGCTTCCCACCCTGGGCCCGCTGCCCGATCGACCTCGGCGCTCTTGACAATCCCATCGAACCAACGAGACTGCCGGGGTGTCCGCCATCGACGATCGCGCGTCGACACCCGGTGCCGAAGGGAGGCCGGAAGCCCCGGTGCAGTCCGCGACCGGCGGCCGGTCGGTCCCCCGACCGCGGACGCGGATCGTGCTGGCCAACGTCTCCGGCCGCGAGGACCGGGGCGACCGGACCCGTGCCGAACTGGCCGAGCAGACCCGGGTCGGTGAGGCGCTCGTCCGGGGGCTGGTGCGGGCCCAGCTCGCCCTGGCGCTGCGGCTCTCCCTGGTGGTGATGATCGGGCTCGGTGGCCTGCCCTGGCTGTTCGCCATCGCGCCCTCGGTCAGCCGGGTCACCGTGCTCGGGGTGAAGCTGCCCTGGCTGCTGCTCGGGGTGGTGAGCTTCCCGTTCCTGATCGGAGTGGGCTGGGCGTACGTGCGACTGGCCGAACGCAATGAGCAGGACTTCACCGACCTGGTCCAGCGGCCGGAGCGCTGAGGTGGGCAACGGCCTCGTCGTACCGGCGATCGTCGCGGTCACCCTGCTCACCGTCGGCATCGGCTTCTACGGGCTGCGGCTGGCCCGGACCACCTCCGACTTCCTCGTCGCCTCCCGGGCGATCAGTCCGACGTGGAACGCGGCCGCGATCGGCGGGGAGTACCTGTCGGCGGCGTCCTTCCTCGGCGTCGCCGGACTGATCCTCAAGTACGGCGTGGACGTGCTCTGGTATCCGGTCGGCTTCGCCGCCGGCTACCTGGCCCTGCTGCTCTTCGTGGCCGCCCCGCTGCGCCGCTCCGGTGCGTTCACCCTGCCCGATTTCTGCGAGCTGCGGCTGGGCTCCCGCCGGCTGCGCATCCTCGCCACCGCCTTCGTGATCTTCATCGGCTGGCTCTACCTGGTGCCGCAGCTCCAGGGCGCCGGCCTCACCCTCGCCACGGTCACCGGCTCCGCGTACCCGGTCGGTGCCGTGCTGGTGGCCGTCGTGGTCACCGCGAACGTCGCGCTGGGTGGCATGCGCGCGATCACCTTCGTCCAGGCGTTCCAGTACTGGCTCAAGCTGACCGCGCTCGCCGTACCGGCGATCTTCCTGGCCCTCCAGTGGCAGGCCGACGCCCGGCCGGCCGTCGCACCGCCGGACGGGCCGTTGTTCCGGGCCGAGACCAGCGTCGTGGTCGAGCATCCCGCGAACCTCACGTTCCCCGACGGCGAGATCCGGGCGGTACGGCCCGGCGAGACCATCTCCTTCCACGCCGGCGATCCGGTGCCGCAGGTGGCCGGCGTGACCATCGACGGCACCGACTGGCTGCTTCCGAGCACGGCCGGCGCCGACGACCGGGGCCTGTTCGCCACGTACTCCCTGATCCTGGCCACGTTCCTCGGCACCATGGGACTGCCGCACGTGCTGGTGCGCTTTTACACCAATCCGGACGGGGCGGCGGCCCGCCGTACCACGCTGGTCGTGCTGGCGCTGGTGGGCCTGTTCTACCTGCTGCCCACCATCTACGGGGTGCTCGGCCGCATCTACACCCCGCAGTTGCTGGTCACGGGGCAGACCGACGCGGTGGTGGTGCTCCTGCCGGAGGCGGCCCTCGGCGACGGAGCGACCGGCCGGCTGCTCGCCGCCCTCGTGGCGGCCGGCGCGTTCGCCGCCTTCCTCTCCACCTCGTCCGGCCTGCTCACCAGCGTGGCCGGGGTGATCTCGACGGATGTGCTCGGACGCGGCTCGGTACGCGGCTTCCGGCTGGCCACCGTGATCGCCGGCACCGTGCCCGCGATCCTCGCGTTGAACGTCTCCGGGCTGGACGTCTCGCAGGTGGTCGGGCTCGCCTTCGCCGTCGCCGCGTCCAGCTTCTGTCCGCTGCTGGTGCTCGGCATCTGGTGGCGGGGGCTGACCGACCTCGGTGCCGCCGCCGGGGTGCTCGTCGGCGGCGGCGCGGCGATCGCGGCCGTGCTGGTGACAGTGGTCGGCCCACCGTTGTCCGGTTGGCCGGCGACGCTCGTTGCGCAGCCGGCGGCATGGACGGTGCCGCTGGCGTTCACCGTGACGGTGCTGGTCTCGGCGGCCACCCGGCGGCGCGTACCCACCGACGTCGGCGCGACCATGCTCCGCCTGCACGCCCCGGACACCCTGCGCCTCTGATGAGGCCCCTCCTCGACCACGCCCGTCGAGGAGGGGCGCTACCGGCATCCGCGATGACGGGAGAACGTCAGACGGCCGGGTCGGAGCGCGCCGGAACCGGGACCTGTACGCCCTCGGAATGACGGAAGGTCATCCCCGGGCGGGACTACCGGGTCGCGTCGGAGGGATAGGTTCTGCTGCATGACCGATGAGCACCCGGCGCTGTCCCTTCGTGGCCTGGCCAAGCGGTTCGACGGCAAGGTGGCGGTGGCCGGCGTCGACCTGGACGTACCGGCCGGCTCCTTCTACGGCCTGCTCGGGCCGAACGGCGCCGGCAAGACCACCACGCTCTCCATGGCCGTCGGGCTGCTCCGGCCGGACGCGGGCCAGGCCCGGGTGCTCGGGCAGGACGTCTGGGTCGACCCGGTCCGCGCGAAGCAGCTGCTCGGCGTGATGCCCGACGGCGTACGCCTCTTCGACCGGCTCAGCGGCGCGGAGCTGCTGGCGTACCACGGTCTGCTGCGCGGCATGGACCCGGCGGTGGTCGACCAGCGGACGGCCGAGCTGCTCGACGTGCTGGCGCTCACCGACGCGGGCCGCACGCTGGTGGTGGACTACTCGGCCGGCATGAAGAAGAAGATCGGCCTGGCCTGCGCGCTGCTGCACGGGCCCCGCCTGCTGGTGCTGGACGAGCCGTTCGAGGCGGTCGACCCGGTCTCGGCCGCGCTGATCCGGGACATCCTGGCGCGGTACGTCGCCAGCGGCGGGACGGTGATCTTCTCCAGCCACGTGATGGAGGTCGTGGAGCGGCTCTGCTCGCACGTGGCGATCCTGGCCGAGGGCGCGATCAAGCGGGTCGGCACGATCGAGGAGGTACGCGGGAAGCGCTCGCTCGAGGACGTCTTCGTCGAGGTCGTCGGCGGCCGGACGGCGACCGGTGAGGAGCTGGCGTGGCTGTCGAACTGACCGCGCCGGCGGTCCCGGCCCGCCGGGTGTCGGCCCGGCACTTCGTCCGGCTCAAGCTGCGCGTGATGGGCAACAACTTCCGCGGTCAGGGCTGGCGGATCGCTCTCTTCGTGGTCGGCGCGCTGTTCGGGCTCTGGCTCGCCGGCACCGGCTTCGTCCTGTTCGCCACGCCCGGGTTCGCCGACGACGGTCGGTTTGCGCCGATGGTCGCCGCGTTCGGCGGCGGCCTGCTGGTGCTCGGCTGGCTGCTGCTGCCGCTGGTCTTCTTCGGCGTGGACGAGACGCTCGACCCGGCCCGCTTCGCACTGCTGCCGTTGCCGCGCCGGACGCTGGTCACCGGGCTGTTCGCGGCCGCCCTCGTGAGCGTGCCGGCGGTCGCGACGCTGCTGGCGCTCTTCGGGCTGGTGGCCACCGCCGGCGCGCTCGGCGGCTGGTCGGCGGCCCTCGTGCAGGTGGTCGGGGTACTCGCCGGGGTGCTGCTCTGCGTGGCCGCCGCCCGGGCGGTCACCAGCGCGTTCGCGTCCATGCTGCGCTCGCGCCGGGTCCGCGATCTGGCCGCCGTGCTGCTCGCCGTCGCCGCCGCACTGCTCGGCCCGTTGCAGCTGGTCGGCATCTCGGCGTTGCAGGAGACCGACTGGGACAGCCTCACCGGGGTGTCGGAGGTGGTCGGGTGGACTCCGTTCGGGGCACCCTGGACGGCCGGCATCGACGTGGCCGAGGGTCGAGCCTGGGCCGCGCCGATCAAACTGCTGATCACCGCGCTCGCGTTGCTGGCGCTGGTCGGCTGGTGGTCCCGGTCGCTGGAGTCGGCGATGGTGGGCGCGGCGAGCTCCGGAGGCGCCCGGGCGAAGAGCAACCCGACCGGCGGCGCGGTCAGCCAGCTCTTCCCACGTGCCGCCGGGTGGGCCCGGCGTGACCAGTTCGGCGCGCTGGTGGCCCGGGAGGCCCGCTACTGGTGGCGGGACGCCCGCCGGCGGGCCAACCTG
Source organism: Micromonospora sp. NPDC005367 (assembly GCF_040606825.1). Classification (NCBI taxonomy): domain Bacteria; kingdom Bacillati; phylum Actinomycetota; class Actinomycetes; order Micromonosporales; family Micromonosporaceae; genus Micromonospora; species Micromonospora sp. NPDC005367. The sequence goes on from NZ_JBEXFP010000005.1 coordinate 77,318, forward strand.
ATCACCATCGCGGTGGTCGGCATCTTCGTCCCGGTGCTGGTCAACCTCGGCGGAGCCGGGTTCACCATGAGCAGCGAGCAGGGTTTCGGCCAGGGCAGCGCCGAGCCGTCGGCCGGGCTGGTCAGCCTCTCCATGCTTTTCGTGGGTGTGGTCGCCGCGGTCACCCTGGCCAACCAGTTCGGTTTCGACGGCAGCGCGTACGCCGCGCACGTGGTGGCCGGCGTACGCGGCCAGCAGGAGCTGCGGGCCCGGATGACCGCGTTCTCGATCTACGTGATGCCGATGCTGGCGGTGGTCTCGATCGTGATCGCGGTGGTGCTCGACCGGCCGGGGTGGATCGGGCTGACCGCGGGCGGGCTCTTCGCCAGCTACGGTGCGGGGCTGGCCGTGAACAGCTTCGTCTCGGTGCTCGGCGCGTACGCCCTGCCCGAGACGAGCAACCCGTTCGCGTTGAACAGCGGCGCCGGAGTGGCCAAGAGCTTCCTCACCATGCTCGCCATGTTGGCCACGGCGGTGGCCGCCGTGCCGATGGTGGTGGCGGCCGCACTGCTCGGCGACGTCTGGCACTGGCTCGCTCTGCCGGTCGGCGCGGCGTACGGACTGGGTGCCGCGCTGCTCGGCGCCTACCTGGCCGGGGACGTCCTGGACCGCCGCCAAGCGGAGTTGCTGGCGGCGGTCACCCCTCGCCGCTGACGCCGGGTCTCGGCGGTGACGCTCGACCCGTACAGCGGCACCTGATCCGGCACAACGGGCACAATGTTTCACGTGAATCATGAGCCCGGAGCGGAGATCCACCACACCGATCCGTTCGCTGTGCCGGCCGGTCAACGCTCGCCCGCGCGCCGGCTACGGGGTCGTCTCGCCGCGCCGGTCACGCTCTGGACGGCACCCGGGCCGGCTGGGCTGACCGTGTCGTCCACCCTGGTCGCCGAGGGGGAGCCGGACCGGCTGCTCGGACTGATCGATGCCGAGTCGGACTTCTGGGCGGCGGCCGAGTCGGCCGGGCGGTTCGCGGTGGCGCCGCTGGGCCCGGTGCACCGGCAACTCGCCGACCGCTTCGCCGGTCTGTTCCCGTCCCCGGGCGGGCTGTTCGCCGTCGGCGCCTGGACCGAGACGCCGTACGGTCCGGTACCGACGGACGCCGGCGGGTGGGCCGGCTGCCGGCTCGACAGCGCCCGGGAGTACGGCTGGGCGCTGCTGGTCGAGGCGACCATCGAGGCGGTGGAGATGGTCGAGGAGGCGGCGCCGCTGCTGCACTACCGGGGCCGCTACCGAGAGCTGACCTGATGACCACCGACCGCTCAGCGGGGTGACCTGAGTCACTCGGCGCAGCCATCCCGCCGTTCGGCGCAGCCGCCGACCGACGGCGATCTCGGCCTTCCCCGCCGGGGAGCGCGCTTTCTAACGTGCGCGAAACCCCCGACGCCTGTGAAGGTGGTGATCCACAAAATGTCCACGGACACACCCACGCCGGCCGCGTCCGCGCCCGACCGGTATCTCGCCGTACAACGGTCGGACGAGTTCGCCGGCCTGCGTCGCGCCCTGCGCGGCTTCGTCTTTCCGATGACCGTCGCGTTCTTCCTGTGGTACGCGCTCTACGTGATCCTCTCCGCGTACGCGCGGGGCTTCATGGGCACGAAGCTGATCGGCAACATCAACGTCGCGCTGGTCTTCGGCCTGCTCCAGTTCGTGTCCACGTTCCTGATCGCCTGGCTCTACTCCCGGCACGCCGATCGGAAGATCGATCCGGTCGCCGACCGGATCCGCGACGAGATCGGGGAGGTGACCCATGAGTCCGGCATTCGCGGCTGAGGCGGGCGGCACCACCGCCCGCAACCTGACCATCACGCTCTTCCTGATCTTCGTAGCGGTGACCCTGGCGATCACGATCTGGGCCAGCCGGCAGACCAAGACCGCCACCGACTTCTACGCCGGCGGCCGTTCCTTCTCCGGCTTCCAGAACGGCATGGCGATCGGCGGCGACTACATGTCGGCCGCCTCGTTCCTCGGCATCGCCGGCCTCATCGCCCTCTACGGGTACGACGGTTTCCTCTACTCGATCGGGTTCCTGGTCGCCTGGCTGGTGGCGCTGCTGCTCGTCGCGGAACTGCTGCGCAACTCCGGCCGGTACACGATGGCCGACGTGCTGGCCTTCCGGATGCGCCAGCGTCCGGTGCGTACCGCCGCCGCGGTCTCCACCATCACTGTGTCGATCTTCTATCTGCTGGCGCAGATGGTGGGCGCCGGCGCGCTGGTCGCGTTGCTGCTCGGCATCAAGCCGGGCACCACGTTCCTCGGCATGGACGCGGACGCCGCCAAGATCGCCACCATCATCATGGTCGGCGCCTTGATGATCATCTACGTCACGGTGGGTGGCATGAAGGGCACCACCTACGTACAGATCGTCAAGGCGTTCCTGCTCATGACCGGCGCAGTGGTCATGACGCTGCTGGTGCTCGCCAAGTACAAGTTCAACCTGTCGTCGCTGCTCGGTGACGCCGCGTCCTCCTCGGGCAAGGGCAGCGCATTCCTGGAACCCGGCCTGCGCTACGGCGTCGAGGTCGCCGGCAACGCGACGCAGACCTTCTACAACAAGATGGACCTGCTCTCGCTCGGCATCGCCCTGGTGCTCGGCACCGCCGGCCTGCCGCACATCCTGATTCGCTTCTATACCGTGCCGACCGCGAAGGCCGCCCGCAAGAGCGTGCTCTGGGCGATCGGCATCATCGGCACCTTCTACCTGCTCACCCTGGCCCTCGGCTTCGGCGCGGCGGCCCTGGTCGGTGGCGAGGCGATCACCGCGCAGGACCGGGCCGGCAACACGGCGGCACCACAGCTCGCCCAGGTGCTCGGAGTGGACTTCCTCGGCGGCGAACTGGGCGGGGCCACCCTGCTCGCGATCATCGCCGCGGTAGCGTTCGCCACCATCCTCGCCGTGGTGGCCGGGCTGACCCTGGCCTCCTCGTCGAGCCTCGCGCACGACTTCTACGCCAACGTGGTCAAGAACGGGCAGGCGTCGGAGCGGCAGGAGGTGAACGTCGCCCGGATCTCCGCGCTGGTGATCGGTGCGGTCTCGATCGCGCTCTCCATCTTCGCGCAGAACCTGAACGTGGCGTTCCTGGTGGCGCTCGCCTTCGCGGTGGCCGCCTCCGGCAACCTGCCGGCGATCCTCTACAGCCTGTTCTGGAAGCGGTTCAACACCTCGGGCGCGGTCTGGGCCATCTACGGCGGCCTGCTCGCCGCGGTGGTGCTGGTGTTCTTCTCACCGGTGGTCTCCGGAGCACCGACCGCGATGTTCCCCGACCACGACTGGCAGTGGTTCCCGCTCTCCAACCCGGGTCTCATCTCCATCCCGATCGGGTTCCTCTGCGGGTGGATCGGCACACTCGTCTCCAAGGAGCGTGACGAGGAGAAGTACGCGGAACTGGAGGTGCGGTCCCTGACCGGCGCCGGCGCGCACTGACCGACCACCGAGAAGGGCACCCACCGCAACGGGGGGTGCCCTTCTCGCTGCCTGATCACGCACGGGAGCGGACGGTGCCGGCTGCCGGGCGGCCATCGGGTCGTCGCGACTCACCTGCCGGGGGCTGAAGAACCGGCGACGCTAAGTAAGCTGACGGCCATGAAGGTCGCACCCCGCTTCGGCTCCGGTCACCGAATCCTCGTCACCGGCGGTGCCGGCTTCGTGCCGTCGCACCTGGTGGACGCCCTGATAGCACGCGGTTGCACGGTGGTCGCACTGGACAACTTCGTCACCGGGTCGAAGGAGAACGTCGCCCACCTGCTGGACACGCCGGCGTTCACGATGGTCGAGGCGGACATCTCCGACGGGCTGCCGGCGCATCCGGCCCTGGCCGAGCGGTTCGACGCGATCCTGCACATGGCTTCCCCCGCCAGCCCGACCGACTTCGAGAAGCTGCCGGTGGAGATCCTCCGGGTCGGCTCGGTGGCAACCCTGCACCTGCTCGATCGAGCGGTCACCGACGGCGCCCGGTTCCTGATGGCCTCCACCTCCGAGGCGTACGGGGACCCGAAGGAGCACCCGCAGCGCGAGTCGTACTGGGGCAACGTCAACCCGATCGGTCTGCGCAGCGTCTACGACGAGGCCAAGCGCTTCTCGGAAGCGGCGACCATGGCGTACCACCGCAGCCGGGGGCTGGACACCGCGATCGTACGGATCTTCAACACGTACGGTCCGCGGATGCGGCCGGACGACGGCCGGGCCATCCCCACCTTCATCTCCCAGGCCCTGCGCGGTGAGCCGATCACAGTGCACGGGACCGGCGACCAGACCCGGTCGATCTGCTACGTGGAGGACCTCGTCCGGGGCATCCTGCTGCTGCTCGACTCCACCGAAACCGGCCCGATCAACTGCGGGACCGAGCACGAGATGAGCATGCGCCAGCTCGCCGAGACCATCATTTCGCTCAGCGGCAGCAGCTCCGAGGTGACCTACATCACGCGCAGCGCAGACGACCCGGAGATGCGCCGGCCCGACCTGACCCTCGCCCGGACGCTGCTCGGTTACGAGCCGACCGTGACACCCGAGGACGGCCTGCGGCGCACGATCGAGCACTTCCGCAGCCGCCTGTCCTGAGCCTGAGCAGGCAGCTCGCCGGACGGAACCTGAGTGTCGCCTGAGGGCGGCGCTGGCCGATCGTACGTACCCTGACTTACATGTCAGCCATCTCGTCCGCCGCCGGCCCGCGCCCCCACCTGCACCGCAGCTCCGGGCGCGCACCGGCGCCCGGCTCCGGGCGCGCACCGGTCCCCGGTACTGCTCGTGGGACCACCGGGCGGGTCCGGGCGTCCGACGGGTACCGGTCGTCGTACGACGAGGTGCCGCAGGGTGGCGGGCCCGGCGGCCCGGGCGGGCCGGGGGGTCCTCCCGGCCCCGGGGGCGGTCGACCGGGCCGGCGTGGGCCGCGGCCGCGGTGGGGGCGGATCGCGCTCGTGGTCGGCATCGCCGTCCTGGTGCTCGCGTTGATCGGCGGCGTCGGCGCCTGGCTCTACGTACGCAATCTCGACAACGATCTGGCCCGGACGGACCCGTTCTCGGAGATCACCGAGGGACGGCCGGCCAAGACGGTGGAGGGTGCGCTCAACATCCTGCTGGTCGGCAGTGACTCGCGGGACCCGGACGCGCCGGTCGACCAGGCCGGCAAGTGGCGGGCCGACACGATCATCGTGATGCACATCCCGGCCGATCACCAGGAGGCCTACCTGGTCTCCATTCCGCGTGACCTGTACGTGCCGGTTCCGGAGAGCGCCGGCGCCGACTGCGGCTCCGGACGGCGAGCGAAGATCAACGCGGCCTTCGCGTTCGGCGGTCTGCCGCTCGCGGTACGCACCGTCGAGTGCTTCACCGATGTCCGGATCGATCACGTCATGGCGATCGACTTCGCCGGCTTCAAGCAGGTCACCGACGCGCTCGGCGGGGTCGACCTGAACGTCGAGCGCACCGTCACCTCGATCCACAAGCCGTACCGGACGTTCACCAAGGGCATGAACCACATGGACGGCACCGAGGCGCTGGACTGGATCCGGCAGCGCAAGCAATTCCCGGACGGGGACTTCGCCCGGATGCGGCACCAGCAGGAGTTCCTGCGCGCCCTGATGGACAAGGCGGCGAGCAGCGGCACGTTGAGCAGCCCGCGGAAGCTGAACGCCTTCCTCCAGTCGGTGACCGACGCCGTCACCGTCGACCAGGGCTTCTCGTTGGTCGACATGGGATTGCAGTTCCGCAACCTGCGAGGTGAGAACCTGACCTTCGTGACCAGCCCGAACTCCGGCAGCGACATGATCGACGGAGAATCGGTGGTGGTTTCCGACCGGGAGAAGGCGCTCGCGATGTACCGGGCCATCTCGGCCGACACGATGGCCGACTGGGTGAAGGCCAACCAGGAGAAGAAGAGCGACGGCGGCTGATCAGCCGTTCGCCCAGGGGGTTGACGGCCCGGCGTCGATGAGAAGGTTTCCAGTTGCCGAAAGTCAGTCGCTGATCGGTCGCGATCGATCTGGCTGATCAGTCAGTACGCCTGACGTCCCGCCGGGTGTTGCGGAATTTGCGCCTTGGCGAACTCGCCATGACCGCAAAGTATCCGTACAGTGGTCCCGCCCCCCGACAACGCGAGCTGGAGCACGCATGCCGGTTCAAACCAGCCGTCGCCCCCCGTCGCTGGATCGCTCTCGTCCGTCCGCCGGCGGTTCCGCGGCCATCCCCTCCCAGGCCCGTACCCGCGGCGCCGACCCGATCGCGCCCAGGAAGAAGCGCACCCGGCGAAAGGACCCACTCTGGGCCCGACTCACCGTCGTGTTCGGCGCGGTGCTGATGCTGACCAGCGGCGCCGCGATCGTCGGCAGCAAGGCACTGATCAGCCAGGCGACTGGCGGGATCGCGCAACGCAACCTGCTCGGCGACGCCGGCAAAACCGACGCCGAGGGCGGTGCGAGCCTGGACGGCCCGATCGACATGCTGCTGCTCGGCGTGGACGCGCGGGAGCGGTGGGATGCGGACAACGTCCGGTCGGACTCGATCATCGTCCTGCACATCCCCGCCACGCACGACCAGGCCTACCTGATCTCCATCCCGCGGGACACCGAGGCGCACATCCCCGCGTTGAAGAAGGCCGACTGGAACGGCGGCACCGAGAAAATCAACGCGGCCTTCCAGATCGGCGCCCGCAACGGCGGCGGCTGGGAGGGCGGCGCCCAGTGGATGGCGAAGACCATCAAGGAGCTCACCGGGGTGAGCTTCGACGGCGGCGCGATCATCAACTTCGGCGGCTTCAAGAACGTGATCGACACGCTCGGCACGGTGCGGATCTGTGTCAAGCAGGAGGTCCAGTCGATCCACATGTCGTACGTGGACGGCAAGCCGATGTGGAACGCGGACGCCAAGAAGACCGGTAAGCCGATGAAGCCGGTGGTGCACAAGAAGGGCTGCCGGGAGATGGAGGGCTGGGCGGCACTGGACTACGCCCGGCAGCGCAAGACCCTCACGAACGGCGACTACGACCGGCAGGCCAACCAGCAGCAGCTGATCAAGGCGATGGCCCGCAAGGCCACCGACAAGGGCATGCTGACCAACCCGCTCAAGCTCCAGCAGATCGTCAAGGCGGCCGGCAAGGCGCTCGTGCTGGACACCGGCGGCGCCAAGATCGAGGAACTCGCCTTGACCATGCGCGGCGTGACCGGAAACGAGCTGATCATGCTCAAGACGAACGCCGGCACCTTCAACGGCAACAGCAATGGCCGGGAGGTGCTGAGCGAGGACTCGCTGGAGATGTTCAAGGCGGTCAAGGAGGACCGGCTCGCCCAGTACGTCTTCTACCACCCCGAGGTCATCTCGAACCGGAAGTGACGGCGGAATCGGCAAAACGGACCAATTGGCGTGGCCCCACCCGTAGCCTGATCGTGAGCAGGACTCACGTCGGCAACGGGGAGGGGCCACGTCCAGTTCGGGCCGGGACGACGGCGAGCGGACCGAGGCGGGCGGCGCGGCCGCCCGGACACGCCGCGCCCGCTGGCCCCGCGTCCTGCTGGGGATCGGTCTGACCCTCGTGGTGCTGGCCGGGCTCACCATGTTCGGACTCCACCAGCTCACCGACCGGTACGACCGCACCGTACTCAAGGAGCATCTGCTCGACGCCAGCGCCCGCAACGAACGCCCCGACCTCGACGGCCCACTGAACTACCTGCTGATCGGCACCGACCGTCGGCCGGGGGACAACACCACCGAGCAGCGCGCCGACACCATCCTCATCGTGCACGTGCCGACCGGGCTGCGGGAGGCGTACCTGGTCTCCATCCCCCGCGACCTGCTCGTCGCGATACCCGCGGGCAACGGCTACGCCGGGGGCGACGACAAGATCAACGCCGCGTTCGAGCACGGTCGCGGCGGGGAAGCGGGCGCCCAACTCCTGTCGGCCACGCTGACCCGGCTGACCGGGGTCCGCTTCGACGGCGCCGCCCTGGTCGACTTCGCCGGCATCCGGCAGGTGGTGGACCTGCTCGGCGGCGTGCGGATGTGCGTGGAACGCGAGGTCCGCTCGATCCACACGAACCGGGTGTTCAGTCCCGGCTGTCGCCAGATGAACGGTGCTGAGGCACTGGACTACGTCCGGCAGCGCTACGACCTGCCGGCCGGCGACTACGACCGGCAGCGCCACCAGCAGCAGCTGCTCCGGGCGATGCTGGACCGGGCCGGCGAGACCCGGCTGCGCAGCAACCCGATCAAGCTCGACCAGGTGATCCGTGCCGTCGGCAGCTCACTCACCGTGGACACCAACGGGGTGGCCCTGGAGGACCTGCTCCTCGCCCTCCGCGGGCTACCCCCGGACGCGCTGCGGGGCGTACAGGTGCCGTCGCACTCGGAGATCATCAACGAGGTGTCGTACGTGGTGCTGGAGAACAAAGGCAACGGCCTGTTCGACGCCGTACGCGGCACCCGCATGCCGGACTGGACCCGGGCCAATCCGCGCTGGGTGGTCCGGCTGTGACCGCGCCGACGACCCGGACCCCGCCAATCTCCCTCGACGAGGATCTAGGCTTGGTAGCCGTGTTCGGATCCCAGGTACCCACGATGACCGTCGGCGAGATCACCGACGACACCTACCTGCTCGACGTCCGCGAGGACGACGAGTGGGCCGCCGGCCACGCGCCCGGCGCCCACCACCTGCCGATGATGGAGCTGCCGGCCCGGCTGTCCGAGGTGCCCGACGACCGGGACGTGGCCGTCATCTGCCGCTCCGGCGGACGCTCCGCCCAGGTCGTCGCGTACCTCGCGCGCAACGGCTGGGACCAGGTGCGCAACGTGGCCGGCGGCATGGGCGAGTGGGCCGACGCCGGGCGCCCGGTGATCGGCGAGGACGGGCAGCCCGGCCGGGTGCTCTAGGCGGCCGGGATGGGCGACCAACCTCTGGTCTTCGCGCACCGCGGTGCCTCGTACGACCTGCCCGAACACACCCTCGCGGCCTACCTGCGCGCGCTGGCCGAGGGTGCCGACGGGCTGGAGTGCGACGTACGGCTGACCCGCGACGGGCACCTGGTCTGCGTACACGACCGGCGGTTGGATCGCACCAGCAACGGCCATGGTCTGGTCAGCGCCCGCACCCTCGCCCAGTTGGAGGAGCTCGACTTCGGTTCCTGGCACCCCGGGTGCGTACCGGGCGAGGGGGACGAGCCGGACGACACGCACACCCGGCTGCTCACCCTGGAGCGGCTGCTCGACGCGGTGCTGGCCGCCGGTCGGCCGGTCCGGCTGCTGATCGAGACGAAGCACCCGTCCCGCTACGGCCGCGACGTGGAACGGCGACTGGTCGCGCTGCTGCGCCGCTACGGGCTGACCGAGCCGAAGCCGGACGACCCGGTCCAGGTCACCGTGATGTCGTTCGCGCCGCTGGCCGTACGCCGGATCCGGGACCTCGCCCCCGCCCTGCCCACCGTGCTCCTGCTCGAGGTGCTGCCGCGCTGGCTGCGGCTCGGCCGCCTGCCGTTCGGCACCCGCGTCGCCGGGCCGGGCATCGCGCTGGTGCGGGCCCGCCCGCAGTTGCTGCCGGCGCTGCGCGCGGCCGGCAACCAGGTGTACGTCTGGACGGTGAACGAGCCCGAGGACCTCGACCTCGTGCTCACCGCCGGGGTGGACGGCATCATCACCGATCGGCCCGCACAGACCCTGGCTCGTCTCGGCCGCTGACCGGACGAACGGGCGGACGCGAACCGACCCGAGGGATCTGCCCGGGGGTGCCCAAAATCAGGCCGACGGGGCACACTCGGGACATGCCGGAGCGCATCGATTTCGCCGCTCTCATCGCCGGCCACACCGTCGTGATCGAAATGATCAACTCTGGTGACGCCGGACTTCCCGTCCTCACCCAGCTCCTGCGGGTGGCCCAACCGGCGCTCGGCGCGGCCGCCACGGCATTCGTCGAGTTCGGGCCGACCGGCGGGCGGGTCATCTCCGCGACGGGCGCCGCCGAATGGACCGTGGGCCGGCCACTGCCCGCCAACGACCCGGCCACCGTCTGCCTGCTCTCCGGCCCCCGGGTGCAGCAGGTCCGGACGGACCAGCTCGCCGGTACCTTCCCCGGCGAACTCGCCGACCGGGGCCTGCGCCGGATGGTCGTCTCCCGGGCGGAGATCGGCGGGCACACGGTCGGCAGCCTGCACGTCGTCTACGCGGACGACTCCGACGAGCCGGACGACGATCACCACGCGGTGATCGCGTACCTCGCCTCCTGCATCGCCCACATGTACGGCGACCAGACCGGTCTGCCGGTGCACGGCGACGGCCCGGTCGTCGCGGCCCTCGCCGACGGGCTCGCCGTGGTTGACCGCGACGGGCGCGTACGGCTCTGGAACCCGGCGGCGGCTCAGGTGACCGGCCAGGCCGCCGACCAGGCGCTCAGCCGACCTCTGCCGTTCCCCATCCCCCCGTCCGGCCAGGTGCTCGACCACCGCCTGCCGGACGGTCGCTGGCTACGGATCACCTCCGGCGATGTGCCGGGTCTCGGCGCCCTGCGGGTGGTCACGTTCCGCGACATCACCGACCAGCAGCGCCGCGACCACGAGCGCGACCTCTTCGTGGCGGTGACCAGCCACGAGCTGCGCACCCCGGTCACCGTGATCAAGGGGTACGCGGACACCCTGACCGACCACTGGGAGTCGCTGACCGACGCCGACCGACGCCAGGCCGCCCGGGTGATCGGCCAGCGGTCGAACGAGCTGGCACGGCTGCTCGACCGGCTGCTCTCCTCCGCCGCCGAGGCGGGGCCCGGCGACGAGCCGCCCACCCCGTTCGACCTCGGGGACGCCCTGCGGGCCGCGGCCGGCGACCTTCCCGCCGAGCTGCGCCACCGAATCACCCTCGACCTGCCGGCCGACCTGCCCAAGGCGCTCGGCCACCGGCCGAGCCTCGCCACCGTGCTGACCGAGCTGGCCACCAACGCCGGCAAGTACTCCGCACCGGGCTCGCCCATCGAGATCAGCGCCCGGCCGGACGGTCAGATGGTCTCCTTCCGGGTCAACGACCGGGGCATAGGCATCCGGCCGGAACATGTCGAGCGGGCCTTCGACCGGTTCTGGCAGGGCGAGTCCGGGGACCGTCGCGGCTATCCGGGGGCCGGGCTCGGTCTCTATCTCGTCCGCCGGATCGTTGAACAGCAGAACGGATGGGTATCCCTCAGACCAAGGGCCGGTGGCGGTACGGTCGCAGAGGTGCGGCTGCCGCGCGGGTGACCGGCGACGGCACGGGGGGCGTGAAGGGGCGACGGTGGCGACGGGAAAGGGCGAACGGGCCTGGTGCGTGGTGGTTCCCCATCACGCCAGTGGGGCGCGGCTGGCTCGGCACCGGCTCGCCGACGAGCTGGCCGGTCTGGTGCCACCGGCGCTCCTGGCAGACCTGGTCGCGGTGCTGGCCGAGTTGGTGGGTAACGCGGTCCGGCACGCTCGCCCGCTGCCCGGCGGGGTGGTGCGGGTCGCCTGGCGGCTGCGCGGGCCGGCCGACGCCCCTCAGATCCAGCTGCGGGTCACCGACGGCGGAGCCGGCGAGGGGCCCCGGATGCGGGCGGCGAGTGCGGACGCCGCCGACGGCCGCGGACTGCACATCGTCTCCGGCCTCGCCAGCCGGTGGGGAGTCGAGCTGGACGGCCTCGGGCAGTGTGTCTGGGCCGAGTTCGAACCCACCGGCGCCGATCTCCTCGTCACCGGCTGAGTCGCAGCCTTCGCCCAGCCGTCCGGTCCCGGCCACCGGTGACCGCGCGCCCCACGGTCGTCCGCCTCCCGGGGCGGGTCGTCCCCGCAGCGGTCCCGCCGGACCTCTAGGCTGTCTCGCCGTGAGCAAGCGTCGAAAGAGCCAGCGGGCCGCCGAGACCACCCCGAAGCGCGAGAAGGTGCGCGACATCTTCGTGCCGCGCCCGTTCGAGGGGCTCGTCGACGAGCCCGAGTGGATCGCACTGCGCGAGCTGGTACCGGCCGCGTCCGCGCCGCTGCGGCTCGCTCCCAAGCTGGTCGAGGAGTTCGGTGAGCGGCAGGTGACCCTGGCCACCGTCCTGCCGCTGGCCGCTCCCGCCACGACGAAGCCGGACGGGCAGGTGCTCATCGGGCTACAGCGTCACATCCAGTCCGGCGACGTCTCCCGCGACCTCGCCGAGGCGCTGCTCTGCGCGCTGCGTACGGAGCCGGGCGCCCCCGTGTCGGTACCGCCGCTGCCCGGGCCGGGCGCGCGGTTGCAGGACATCCTGGTGGACGGGCCGCTGGAGATCAGCATGCACGACGGTTTCGATTTCTGGCTGGACCCGGGTGCGACGGAGGACCCGAACGTGCAGGCGTCCCTGGAGCGGGCCAACGCGGCCATCTACCCGACGGTGCGGCTGAGCGCCGCGAAGGCGGCGTACTGGTGCCAGGTGCCGGAGAAGGCGCACGTGCGCTGGGTGCTGCCGGAGGACGAGGACGCGGCGCTGGACGCGCTGGCTCGGCTCGGCGCCGCCGGCACGCTGCCGCTGGGCGACGACACCAGGTTCGCCGGCATGTTCCGCGCGCACGGCCGGCTGGTGCCGGTCTGGGACCTGCCCGAGCGGACGCCCGCCGCGGAGTGGGAGGAGCCGGTGGCGCAGTTCGCCAAGCGGTACGCCGACGCGCTCGCCGACACCACTGCGCTGGACGCGGCCGGACGCCGGGCCCGCCAGGGCCTGCTCGGCCGGCAGCTCACCCTGCGCTGACCTGGTAGCGGGCCGGTCAGCGCCGCAACGGCTCCCGCACCATCGGGCAGGACATGCAGCGGGGTCCGCCGCGGCCCGACCCCAACTCCGAGCCGGCGATCGGGATCAGCTCGATGCCGGCCCGCTCCAGCTGGGCGTTGGTCTCCACGTTGCGCTCGTACCCGACGCAGAGCCTCGGTGCCAGGGCGAGGGTGTTGTTGCCGTCGTCCCACTGTTCGCGCTCGGCGGTGACCGGGTCCAGCCCGGTGTCGATGACCCGGAGCTGGTCGATGTCCATGGCGTCCGCTGCGGCCCGCAGGAACGGTGCGGGGCCGTCCACCCGCGGGTCGTCGCCGTCCGCGCCGGCGATCACGGTGTACGCGGACAGCGCGTCGGCGACGTTCGGGTACATCAGCACGGCGTCGACGTCGACCATCGTGCAGACCGTGTCCAGGTGCATGGTGGCGCGCTTCTGCGCGACCGGCACCACCAGGATGGTGTGCGCCAGCCCGGCGGCGAAGACCTGCCGCCCGAGCCGTTCGGCGCCGGCCGGCGTGGTTCGTTCGCCCACTCCGACGGCGATCACCCCCGGCGCCAGCAGCAGCACGTCTCCGCCTTCCAGGTGCTCGAGGCCGGGTTGGTAGACGAACTCCGTGCCCACGAAGCGCGGGTGGTGGCGGTAGATGGCGTTCGTCAGGGTGCTCTCCCGGCGACGCGCCCGCATCGCGAGGCTGGTCACCCCGACCCGGTTCTTGATCCAGAGCGAGGAGTCCCGGGTGAAGAGCAGGTTCGGCAACGGTTCGATCACGAAATCGTGCCGGTCCATCAGCGTGTAGACGATGCCTCCCGGCCGCTCCGGGCTGATCCGTAGTTCCTCGTGGGCGAGGCCGGCGATCAGCACGTCGGCGAGCGCCGCGGGGTCCAGGTACGCCAGGTGGTCGGCGACGCGGGCGCGCAGCGTGTCGCCCAGCCGGGGCGAGCTCAGCACCTGCTCGGTGAGTTCGGCCCGGGCATCGGCCACCGCCAGCGTCTCGGTGAGCAGGTTCGCGAGGTAGAGCACCTCCACCCCGCGCTCGCGCAGCGCCGCCGCGAAGGCGTCGTGCTCCTCCTGGGCGCGCCCCACCCACGGGATCGCGTCGAACAGGAGCGAGTCGTTGTTGCGGGGTGTTAGGCGGGCGAGTTCCGGGCCGGGACGGTGCAGAAGCACGGTGCCGAGCCGTCCGACCTCGCTGTCCACATAGTGGGTCACCCTTGGCAGCGTAGGGCAGGGTTTGGCGGTATCCGGGAAAAGAAGAGCGGATGAATATGGCATTCATCCACAGTCACTCCGGCGCTCCACCTTGCCGAGCCGGGGGGTCGTAAACGTAGGGTAGTGGGGACATAACTTCGAGGGACCTTTTGCCGGAGGTCGCGATGACTGTCTTTCCCGCTCGCCGGGCCGCACCCACCACCCGGGCGCTGCCTGGCACGGTGCCACACCCCCGCGCGGAGTCGCCGGGGATTCTCGACCCGGTCCGCCCCAAGCCGTTCGAGTGGGCCCGCCGGCGGCGAGCGGAGCGTGGCGCTCGACGCCTGGAGGCGGCGGGAGCCCGTGCCGTTGGGCAACTCGACCACCTCGGGCCGGCCTGGCACGTCGTCGAGTGGCCCCGCACCGACGCCGCCGACATCCTGCTCGACGGTTCGCAGGACGATCGCGCCGGTTTCCTCGCCATCGGCCCGAGCGGTCTCTTCGCGGTCACCGTCGCCGACCACGGCCGGGCCCGGGTGCTGGTCGCCGGCGATGTGGTCCAGATCAACGGCAAGCGCCCGCCGTACGTGGCCGAGGCCCGGCGGGACGCCAGGCGGGCGAGCAAGGCACTCTCGGACGCGGTGGGCCTGCAGATCCCGGTCACCCCGGTGCTGACCTTCGTCGGCTCCGGGGTCATCAGCGTCTACGGCCTGCCCAAGGACTGCCTCATGGCCACCCACCGCGAGCTGGATCGGCTGCTCGTCGCGGGTGGCAACCGGATCAGTCCGGTCACCGCCGAGAAGCTTTCCCGGGTGGCGCAGCACCCGAGCACCTGGCTGAACGGCACCTACCGCCCGGCGGCCGACTACCGGTGGTACGAGGACGGCCGAACGGCCGCTGACAAGCCGGCGAACCGCCGGTAACGTCTTCGGCGACGTCTCGTGGGCCGGCCTTCACCGGTGCCGCGGGTCCGCGCCGCGACCACTGGTCGCCTGCGCTGCTTCCGCAGCGACTACGGCCGGTGGCCGCGGTGCGGTCGCCGACCGGCTAGCGTGGACAGTCCGTCGGTGTACATAGGAGGCGCGGTGGCTCACGTCGAACTCTCGCTCTCCGAAGTGTTCGTGCCGGCGGCACAGGCACCGACAGAGCCCGAGTGCGACAACTTCGACCGCTGGTCATCGACGGTCACCAACGCCGACGAGCCGTGCTTGTTGATCGACGCCGACGCGAACGTGGTGGCGATCTCCACCGCCACCTGCCGACTGCTCAGCCTCGGCGAGCCGGACGCCGTGATCGGGCTGCCGCTGCTCTCCGGCGGGCTGCGCCTGCTCGACTTCACGGCGAACCGCAACGCCCTGACCCAACAGGAGATCGACAAGATCCCGCCGCTGCTGGCGCTCTCCTCCGGTCGGCTCGCGCGGGGCCTGCTGCGGGTACAGGCGGCGACACCGAAGGCCCCCGTCTGCACGGTGGACGCGATCTCCACCGCGGTGTTCACCGACGATGCGGTGGCCGGCTCACTGACCTTCTTCTCACCAGTCTGACCTGCGACAATGGGTGGCGCCCGGCGCACGTGGCAAAGCCGGACCCGCCGCCGGTCGAGGCCGTAAGGTGCCCTCATGCTCGATATCGCGCTGCTGCCGGGGGAGTACGCCGTGTGCCAGATGGCCGCCGGCTCCGCCCTGCCTCCGGCGCTGTCGAGCGGGCTCGGCGCCACGGACGTGGTGACGGTGAGCTGGACCGCTGACGGCATCTCGGTGATCTGCCCGATGGACCGGGCGCCCGCGCAGGCCGTGGTGGAGACCGCCTGGCGCTGCCTGCGCGTCGGCACGCCGGATGACGTGGCCGTCGGCGGCACCCTCGCCGATCTGGTCGACCCGCTCGCGGGCGCGCGGGTGAGCGCGGTGGCATTCTCCACCTTCGACACCGACTACGTGCTGGTGCCGGCGGTACGCCTCGGCGAGGCGACCGCCGCGCTGGAGCGCGCCGGACACCGCCTGCACGATTGACTTCAACATCGCTACGGATGCTCCTACGATGGGCTCGGCCACCCCGGCCGTAACGTCCCCGCAGCCCCTCAGGATCGGCCCGTGCCGCCCACCCCGCCCCTCCATACCGCGCTGTCGCTCGTCGACCCGACGCCGGGCGGCAGACCGGCCCCGCCTGCCGTCCGCCCGGACCGGGCCGGTACGCGCGCGCCCGCACCCGCCGGACGATCGGGTGGGCACCTCGTGGTTCCCCGCCTCCGCACCCGTTCGACCGCGTCCAACCGGCGGGTACGTGCGGTGTCGGCCGTCCTGACCGCCCTGGTATTGGCCGGGTGCGGCGTACCGCCCGACCTCCGTCAGTCGACCTCGCCCAGCGCGCCGGCCACCGCGTCGGCGCCGACCTCGATCCCCACCCCACCGGTTCCGCCGGCCACCGGCCTGCCCACGACCGTGCCGAGCCTGTCTTCGCCGACCGCCGATGCCGGACTGGTGGCGACGTCGTGCCCGAGCGGACCGACCGGTCAACGGGTCATCCAACTGCTACGGGGCCGGGCCGCGGTGCTCTCCGACGGCGTCCGGGTCCAGGTCGCCACCGGACCCCTCTGCGCCGCGGACTGGCAGTACACGGTGCTCAAGGTGACCGGGTACGAGGAGCTCCGGGTCGTCACCCGGGGCCGGCCGGAGGCACCGCAGCTGGTGACCGCCGGCACGGACGTGTGCAACGCCGAGGTACGCGTCATCGCTCCGCCCGGAATTCGGACCTTGGCCTGCGACGGCGGCACGGTGGGCGTACCGGGTGCGTAGGCTGGTCGGCATGCCGGGAACTCCGCCGACCCGTTTCGTCTACCTCGGGCCCGAGGGCACCTTCGCCGAGCAGGCGTTGCGCACCATCCCCGCCGCCGAGCGGGGCAGCCGTACGCCCGCCCGCAGCGTCGGCGAGGCGCTGGAGAACGTACGGGCCGGGGAGGCCGACGCGGCGCTGGTGCCGTTGGAGAACTCGATCGGCGGGGCCGTCGGGGTGACCCTCGACGAGCTGGCCGAGGGGGAACCCCTGGTGATCACCCGCGAGGTCGTCCTGCCGGTGGAGTTCGTGCTCGGCGCACGTTCCGGCACCGAGCTGGGCGCGATCGGCACGGTGGCGGCCCATCCGCAGGCGTCCACCCAGTGCCGGAACTGGCTGCGCACCAACCTGCCCGACGCGGTCGTGATCGACGTGCTCTCCAACGGAGCCGCCGCCGCGGGTGCCGCCACCGGCGAGTACGACGCGGCCATCTGCGCGCCGATCGGCGCACGTCGCCACCGGCTGGCCGTACTGGCTGACAAGATCGCCGACCATCCGGACGCGGTGACCCGCTTCGCGCTGGTGGCCCGGCCCGGCCCGCCCCCACCACCGACCGGGGACGACGTCACGTCGCTGGCGGTCTACATCGCACACGACCGGGTGGGCGCGCTGCTGTCGGTGCTGATGGAGCTGGCCGTACGCGGGGTCAACCTGACCCGCATCGAGTCCCGGCCGACCGGCGAGGCGCTCGGCCGCTACCTGTTCTTCCTCGACTGCACCGGGCACGTGGCGGACGTCCGGCTGGGCGAGGCGTTGCAGGGCCTGCGTCGGGTCTGCGCCGCCGTGCACTTCCTCGGCTCGTACCCTCGCCATCGCTGGGCGGAGACGGGCGGCGATCGGCCGATCCCACCGCCGCCCGGTCTCTCGGACGCCGACTACGCCGACGCGACCGCCTGGCTGGCGCGGTTGCGCGCCGGCGAGCTGAGCTGAGCCGGCGCGCAACGCTGCCGCGGTCGCTCGCGCAGCCGGCGCGCTAGTCGTCGACTGTCGTGCCGGTCAGCTGAGCAGACCGCCGAGCAGCCCGCCCTGCTGCTCCTGCGCACCGCTGCCCGTCACGGGGCGCTCCTCGGAGGGCTGCACCACGACGAAGCCCTGCCCGGCGAAGCTCATCGTGAACGCCTCACCCGTACGCCGCCCGATGAGCGTGCCGAGACCGAGCTGCTCGGCCCGGTGGTAGCCGGTCTGGAGGCTGGCCGACCAGCAGACCGCGGCCTGCGGGTCGACGTAGGTGGGCTGATCGACGTTGAGGACCACCGGCGTGCCCTCGGTGGTGATCGCGATCCGGCCGTAGCCGCTGAACACGCAGTTGAACAGGCCGGAGGCCGCCATCCCGGTGCCGCCGACCATCCGGATGTCGTACTGGAGGGTGGAGTCGAAGGCCAGCACTCTGGAGCCGTTTATGGAGAGCGAGTCGCCCGGCTCCAGGTCGATGATGTGCACGTCCTTGGCCAACTCGGCCAGGAAGACGTCACCCTGGCCACTGACCTTCATGAGCGGCACACCCTCGCCGGTGAGCTTCTGCTTGAGGAACTTGCCCAGCCCGCCGGAGCCGAGCGCCTGGAACTGCACCTGCCCCTGGTAGGCGACCATCGACCCCACCCGGGCCATCGCCTCCCCGTTGAGCTCGATCTTCAACATCTTGGAGTTCTGCAGCCGCATGCCTGGCTGCGCGGACTCCTGCTCCAGGTTCTCGGCAGAGAACAGCGAGCTGCGCATGACGTGCCTCCTGATGTCGCGATGCCTGTCAAGACGGTAGGTGACCGTCGCAACGACGGGCCATCGGGCAGCTGTGCCTGTGACCGGCGGCTCGGCCGCGCTGCGGAGGCGTGAACGGCCGGGTCAGGCCCAGCCGAGAGAGTGCAGTCGCTCGTCGTCGATGCCGAAGTGGTGGGCGATCTCGTGGACCACGGTGACCGCCACCTCGTCGACGACGTCCTCCTCGTCCTCGCAGATGCGCAGGATCGGGTGGCGGTAGATGAAGATGCGGTCCGGCAGCACACCGCCGTAGTCCCAGCCGCGCTCGGTGAGCGCGTGTCCCTCGTAGAGGCCGAGCAGGTCCTCCTCACCCGGCGGCGGGTCGTCCTCGACGAGGATGACCACGTTGCTCATCAGGCCGAGCAGCTCCTCGGGCACCTCGTCGAGCGCGTCGCCGACCAGTTCCTCGAAGCGCTCGCGGCTCATCTCCACCGGCACCCTGCCATTCTGCCCGACGCCTCGCCGCCTCCGGCCTGCCGAGATCCATGCACGTTCACGGAAAGAGTGGCCTGCCGAACCCCGGCTGGGGACTCTTTCCGTGAACGTGCGGTCAACGGGGTGTCAGGAGGAGAGTCGGGCGGTGAGGGTGATCTCGGCGCCCGGCGAGAGCAGACGGGAGATCGGGCAGTTCGCCTTGGCGGCCTCGGCCAGCTTCTGGAACTCGGCCTCGTCGATGCCGGGCACCTCGCCCACGGTCTCCAGCTCGATGCGGGTCACGCTGAACCCGGCGTCGGTCTTGTCCAGGTGCACCTTGGCCGTGGTCTCGATCGAGGTGGCCGTCGAGCCGGCGTCGGCGAGCGCCTTCGAGAAGGCCATTGAGAAGCAGCCGGCGTGCGCGGCGCCGATCAGCTCCTCGGGGTTGGTGCCCTCCCCCTCCTCGAAGCGCGACTTGAACGAATAGTTCCCCTGGAGGCCGCCCTTGCCGGTGCGGACCGTGCCGGACCCCTCGGTGAGGTTGCCCTGCCAACGTGCGGAAGCGGTACGGATAGGCATGGTCCGACGCTATCGGAAAGCGGATCTCCCTGCGACGGGCTCCGCCGACGCCCAGCGTGCGATCCCTGTCACCGGTCGTCCCCTGTGCCATGATTCGACCAGTCGTGCGACCGGCGAAAGGATGGCGGATGTCCAGGGAGCTTCCCATCCAACGAAAGGACGACCGGTCCGACGACATGGCCGTCATCGAGTGGGGCACGGCCGAGCCCGACACGCCGGAGCGGCCCAGACGCACGCTCGCCGGGCTGGGGCGGGACCGCCGGATACCGCCTCTGCTGGCCGGGCTGGGCGCGCTGGCCGGAGTCGCCTCGCTGGTCGGCGAGTGGGTCGTGATGACCCTGCCCGACGGCGGGCGTGAGGGTTCCCTCGAAGTGCCCGCCGGGGTGGCCGACGTCAACGGTTTCGGGGTCGGCTACCTGGTGGGCCTGCTCGGCCTGGTCTGCACGGTGGCGCTCGCGCTGCGCGGCACCCCGACCGTCCGACCGAACGCCCGGGTGCTGGGGCTCGTCCTGGCCGGGGCGCTGCTGGTCCTGCTGGCCGTCACCGCGGCCGAGCTCGACGACTCGACGCGGCGGCTCTTCTACAGCCCGGAGGCGGGCTTCCGGATCGAGTACGGCCGCGGCCTCGCCATGGCCTTCGTCGCCTGCGCGCTGCTCGGCGCGGCGTCGCAGCTGGCGGTGAACGCCGCGCCGCTCGACGAGGACGCCCCGGCCGGTGCGGTGTTCCGGCGACGCCGCCGGTCCGCGCGGGACGAACCGGACGACGTACCGCCTCCGCCGGCCGATCTGACCGTGCAGCCGGCCGTCCCGTTCGCCCGCCCGGAATCGCAGATCTGAACAGTTGACGGGTTCGGCCGGGTCCGCGCCCGCCCGGGCAGGGCCGTCAGGTGCGGAGCCGGCGGCCGGGGGGCCACGCCTCGTCGCTCAGCGGCTGGCCCATCGCCACTCGCCGTCGACCACGACGTCCGTGGCGCGCAGACCGAGACGTTCGGCGATCCGCGCCGAGGCGAGATGGTCGGGGTGCACGTGTGCGATCAGCGCGTTGATCCCCTGCCGGTCGAGCCAGCCGACCATGCCGAGGGCCGCCTCGCCGGCGTACCCGCGGCCCTGCCGCGGGGCGGCGACGACCCAGGCCAGCTCGGCGACCTCACGGTCGCCGTCCAGCCGGACGGTGGCCTGCACCGTACCCACGGCGTCGCCGGTGGCCCGGTGCCGGACGATCCAGTTCAGCCAGCCCTGGCTGCCGTCCGGGGAGCGCCCGGCCACCTGGCGCGTGTACCGGGCACGCAACTGCTCCTCGCTGGCCGGCTCACCACCGATGAACTCGTGCAGCCGTTCGTCGTGCAGGAGCGGGGCCATCTCCGCGGCGTGTGAGATCCGCAGCGGTTCAAGCACCAGGCGCTCGGTCTCGATCAGCTGCGCCGCGGGCCAGTCGCGTACCACCCGCCAACCGTACGTCCGGACGGATTCCGCCGAAGGCGGGCGGTCGCCACCCGGGGTGCGCCACCGGTTGGCTTCCGATTCGCCTGGAAGCCATGGTTGCGCCCCGTTCCGCGAGGTACGGTTGCTGCCCGCCGTCACTCCGGGTCGATGATCGACCACTGAAACGGCTGGTTGCGGCGGCGGCGGGCGAAGGAGGAACGATGACCCGCCCCGGACTGCCCAAGCTGATCGCCACCGATCTCGACGGCACGCTCGTCCGCAGCGACAACACCGTCTCCGCGTACACCCACGGGGTGCTGGACCGGGTGCGCGCCGCCGGGATCCCGGTGGTCGGCGCGACCGGCCGCGGCCCGCGGCTGACCGAACTGACCCGCAACGACATCCGCGCGGCCGACTTCCTGGTGATGGCCGGCGGTGGTCGCGTGGTCGATCAGAGCGACCCGGCGGGCCCGGTGGTGCTGCGCGACGAGCGGCTGCCGGCCGAGGTGCTGGCCCGGATCCTGGCCGATCTGGAGGCCGCGGTCGGCCCGTTGACCGTGATGGTCGAGGCGTCCGACGAGCACGACGCGCCCCTCTGGGGCGACTATCACCCGAGCTGGCCCTACCCGGACCGGTTCGAGGCGCGTACCCGCGCGGAGTGCCTCTCCACCGACGTGATCAAGGCGTTCGCCCGCACCGCCGATCACCAGGTGGACGAGCTGCTCGACGTCGCCCGCCGGATCGTCCCGGCGGAGGTGGCCACGCTCACCCAGGCCGGCCTCGATTTCGTGGAGATCTGCCCGCCCGGCGCGGACAAGGCCACCGGGCTGGCCGTGGTGGCGCAGACCCTCGGCGTCGACCCCGGCGACGTCCTGGTCTTCGGCGACCAGCCCAACGACCTGCCCATGTTCGAGTGGGCCGGCTGGGCCCGGGTGGCTGTCTCCAACGCCCACCCGGCGGTTCGAGCCGCCGCCGACGAGGTCACGCTGCGCAACGACGACGACGGGGTGGCCGTCTATCTGGACCGACTACTCTCCCGGTGATGGGAGAGACACCTCGGCTCGTCGCCACCGACATCGACGGCACCCTACTCCGGGACGACCGCACGCTGAGCCCGCGCACCGCGTCGGTGCTGGCCCGGATCGCCGCCTCGGGCACGCCGGTCGTGCTGGTCACCGGCCGCCCGATCCGCTGGCTCAAGCTGGTGTACGACCAGTTGGCCGAGCCGCTGCCGGCGATCTGCGCGAACGGCGCGGTGGTGTACGACCCGGCCGGCGACGAGGTGCTGCGTGCCGACCCGCTGGCGCCGGAGCTGCTGGCCGAGGTGGCCCGGCGGCTGCGCGCCGAGGTGCCCGGGGTGACGTTCGCCGTGGAGGTCACCGACAGCCGGCAGATGCGACACGAGGCGCACTACCCGCTGCGCTGGGACGCCGACCACGACGCGATCCGCGCAGTGCAGTCTCCCGAGGAACTGCTTTCGGCCCCGGCGGTGAAGCTGCTCGCCCGGGCCGGTGAGCAGGATCCGGATGCGTTCGTCGAGCTGGTGGCGGCGGCCCTGCAGGGGCTGGCCGAGGCCACCCACTCGTCGTACTCGGGGCTGGTGGAGATCTCCGCGGCCGGTGTGACGAAGGCGGCGGGCCTGGCGTGGTACTGCGCCCGGCTCGGCGTCGACGCCCGGGACGTGGTGGCGTTCGGGGACATGCCGAACGACGTACCGATGCTCACCTGGGCCGGTCGGGCGGTGGCGGTCGCCAACGCGCACCCGGCCGTGCTGCGGATCGCGCACGAGGTCGCCGCCGCCAACTCCGAGGACGGCGTCGCGGCGTACCTGGAGAAGCTCTTCGACGTGGGCTGAGCGGGCCGGGCCGGGCCGCTTCCACCCGGGTCGCGGACCGGCCTCGGCCCTCCCGGCACCGC
Organism: Micromonospora sp. NPDC005367; assembly: GCF_040606825.1. NCBI lineage: Bacteria > Bacillati > Actinomycetota > Actinomycetes > Micromonosporales > Micromonosporaceae > Micromonospora > Micromonospora sp. NPDC005367. The sequence goes on from NZ_JBEXFP010000005.1 coordinate 100,159, forward strand.
TACGTGCGGCAGTGTCGCCGCGCCGGTGGTGGCCCGTCGACTCAGAGGTACTGGCCGGTGCTGTGCCCCTCGCCGCCCTGACCCATGCCCGGCATCCCGGGCGCCATCGCGCCGGGACCGCTCGGCAGTGCCCGGCCGGACCGCATCTGCTCCAGCTGCACCCGGGCTGCCACCTGCTGGGCGACCAGCGCGGCCTGGATGCCGTGGAAGAGACCTTCCAGCCAGCCGACCAGCTGCGCGTGTGCGACCCGGAGCTCGCTCTCGCTCGGTGCGCCCTCCTCGGTGAAGGGCAGTGAGATCCGCTCCAACTCGTCACGCAGCTCCGGGGCGAGACCCTCCTTGAGCTCGACGATCGACCGTTCGTGGATCTCCCGCAGCCGGTGCCGGCTGGCGTCGTCGAGCGGGGCGGCCTTCACCTCCTCCAACAGCTGCTTGATCATGCTGCCGATCCGCATCACCTTGGCAGGCTGTTCGACCAGGCGGGTGGGGTCCTCCCCCTGCCCGTCGCCGGTCTGCATGGTGCCGACGGGCTGGCCGTCCGGGCCGACCACCACCACCGTGCCGGAGTGGCCGGTGCCCTCGTTGGACGGCTCGTCGTTCTGTCCAGCGGTGCTCGCTTCGGTCATGTGATCCATCTTGGCCCAGCGTGCCGGGTTCACGCTCGCCGGGACCGACTCCTCCGACACGGATCACTCGCGGGGCGCGTTACCGTCGCGCCATGCCTGCCGACCCCCGTGCCGTTCTGAGCCGCCCCGCCCCGGATCCCGATCACACGGTGGCGTACGGGGACCATCCGGACCAGATCGCGGACCTCCGGGAACCGGCGGTCGGCGGGTCCGCCCGGCCGTTGGTCGTGGTGGTGCACGGCGGCTTCTGGCGGGCCGAGTACGACCGGAGGCACACCGGCCCGCTGGCCGCCGCCCTGGCCGGGCTGGGCCATCCGGTGGCGCAGCTCGAATACCGGCGCACCGGGCAGCCGGGCGGCGGCTGGCCGAACACGCTCTCCGACGTGCTGGCCGGCGTGACGGAGCTGCCCCGGCTGGCCGCCGCCGCGATGCCGGGCCGGGTACGCGCCACCGCGCCGATCCTCGTCGGCCACTCCGCGGGCGGCCAGCTGGCGCTCTACGTCGCCGCCCGGGCGCCGGAGGCGGTCGGGGGCGTGCTGGCGCTCGCCCCGGTCGCCGACCTCGCCGAGGCGTACCGGCTCGACCTGGACGGTGGCGCGGTGGCCGAGCTGCTCGGCGGCGGGCCGAGGGAGGTCCCGGATCGGTATCGAGCCGCCGATCCACGGAGATTGGTACCCGTGCGATCACGCACCGTAGTTGTCCATGGTGAGATGGATCAACAGGTGCCGGTGACGATGAGCCGCGACTTCGTGGCCGCCACCCGGACAGCGGGTAGCGATATCACCCACTTTGAGCTTCCCGACTGCGAACATTACGGCCTAATCGACCCAGAATCTGCTGCCTGGCCCGTGGTGGTCGCCGCGTTGCGATCCCTGCACGAAGATCAGCGGCCAATTGACGCAGCGTCGCCGACCAGGTAGAACGCCGGAGGGGCGACCCGCCCTCGAACCCCTGCTGGAAGGACTCGGTGTCGCAGATGAACCGCAGACGGGCGCTCCAACTCCTGGCCGCGCTCGGCACGACCGGTCTCGTAGCGGCGTGCGGCAACGACACTGACGACGCATCGGGCAGCACCGGCAGCCCGATCAAGATCGGGCTGATCGCCCCTCAGGCCGGCGGCCTCAAGGCGATCGGCGACGAGATCGTCAACGGCTTCCAGCTCTTCCTCGACCTGAACGAACAGCAGCTCGGCGGGCACCCCGTCACGCTGATCACCGCCAACGAGGGCAACGACGTCAAGTCCGGCAAGGCCGCCGTCGACGAACTGCTGAGCCAGGGTGTGCTCGCGCTGACCGGCGTGGTCAACTCCGCCGTCATGCTCGGCATCCGGGACACCGTCGAGAAGGCCCGGGTGCCGCTCATCGGCTCGAACGCCTCACCGAGCACCCTGCAGAGCGTCGTCTACATCTGGCGGACCTCGTACGTGCTGGACGAGGCGGGACGAGCGCTCGGCGGCTACCTGAAGGAGCGGCTCAAGCCGGGCTCCCGGTTGGGGATCATCATGCCGGACAGCGTCGGCGGCGAGGATGTCGAGCGCGGCTTCCGGGAGGAGTTCGGCTCCTCCGACCCGCGCCTGGCCGGCCCGGTCGTCTGGACCACCGCCGCGGACAACCCCGGGAAGACCGCGTTCAGCCAGGACATCCACAAGGCGCTTCAGAAGCATCCGGACGCCATCCTCTGCTTCTTCACCGGCGAGGCCGGCGTCGAGTTCATCAAGCAGCTGCGCGCGGCGGGCTACAAGGGTCCCGTGTACGCCCCGGGCTTCCTCACCGAGGGCACGGCGTTGGAGAGCATGAAGAACGACGCGCTCAACATCCAGACCGCGCTGAACTACTCGGCCGACCTCAGCAACACGGCCAACCAGGTGTTCGCCTCCGAGTACCGGAAGAAGCTGAACAGCTCCCCGACCACCTACGCGATGGCCTCGTACGACGCCGCCCAGGTGCTGCACCAGGCGATCCAGCTGGCCGGCGCGAACCCGAACCCGCAAGAGGTCAACCTGGCCCTCGGCAAGCTCGGGCAGATCGACAGCCCGCGCGGCATCTGGCAGTTCAACCAGCCGCGTACGCCGCAGCAGAAGTGGTACCTGCGCCAGGTGCAGCGCGACGGCCAGGTGCTGTCGAACGTCCTCATCAGCGAACTGGCCACGCTCGGCTGAACCCCTGCGTTCCGAGAACAGGGCCGATCTCCGTGCGGAGAACGGCCCTGTTCCGTACGCCGAGGCGGCCGGCGCTCCCGGAGCCGGGCGCGTCGCGCGTGCCGCTCAGTGCCGCAGCTCGGCGATGCAGCACTTGACGCTGCCGCCGCCCTTCTTCAGCTCGGACAGCTTCACCGGCACCGGGTGGTAGCCGACGGCCTCCAGCTTCTCGGCGAGCCCGGCAGCCTCGCTGTTGAGGACCACGTTCAGCCCGTCACTGACCAGGTTGAGCCCGAAGGCCATGACGTCGGCGTCGTCCGCGATCACCGCGTCCGGGAAGAGCTGTGCCAGCACCTTCTGGCTCGCCGCCGAGAACGCGCCCGGGAAGTAGACGATGTTGGCGTCGTCGATGGCGGCGAGAGCCACGTCCAGGTGGTAGAAGCGCGGGTCGACCAGGCGAAGCGAGACCACCGGGCGGCCGAGCGCCTCCTGCGCCTCGGCGTGCGCCGGAAGCTCCGTACGGAACCCGTGCCCGGCGAGGATGAGCCCGCCGTGCGCCTCCGGGACGTACGCGAAGTCGCCCTCGCCCTCATTGGTTTCGCTCGGTGCGATGAACCGCCAGCCCTGCGACTCGTAGAAGGCCCGGTGGGCCGCAGCCTCGGCGGCCCGCTGCTCGTGCTTGAACTGGGCACCGTAGACGGCGCCGTCCACCACGAAGGCGCCGTTGGCGGCGTAGACCATGTCCGGCAGGCCGCGCTCGGGCGTCAGCAGGTGCACCTCATGGCCGAGCTGCACCAGCGTTTCCCGCAGCCGGTCCCACTGCTTCACGGTCAGCTCGGTGTCGACCGGGGCGGTCACGTCCATCCACGGGTTGATCGCGTACTCGACCGCGAAGTGCTCCGGAGAGCACATGAGGTATGTCCGCTTTCGCGGCACTCGCTGGTGGTTCACGGTCACCAAGAGTAGGTATCGTAGAACTTTGGTAACAGCCACAACCATTGCTTCCCAGGGGCAGAACGTTGCAGATAGACGCCGTAGACCAGCGGATCATTGCGCTGCTTGTGGCAGACGCCCGAGCGTCGTACGCCGACATCGGGATCCGGGTGTCACTCTCCGCCCCTGCCGTGAAGCGACGGGTCGATCGGCTACGTGCCAGCGGGGTGATCCGGGGATTCACCGCGGTCGTCGACCCGGCCGCCGTGGGCTGGACCACCGAGGCGTTCGTGGAGCTCTTCTGCGCCGGGCGGACCACCCCCGCGCAGATCGGCGCGGCGGCCCGTCGGCACCCCGAGGTGGTCGGCGCGTACACCGTCTCGGGTGAGGCCGACGCACTGGTGCATCTGCGCGCCGCCGACATCGCTCATCTGGAGGCCGCGCTGGAAAGGCTGCGCGCCGAGTCGTTCGTGACCTCCACCCGCAGCACGATCGTGCTGTCCCGGCTGGTCGAGTCGCCCGGCGTCGGGCCGTCCGCCGGCTGACCCGCCGGGTGGGAACCAATAGGGGCGACGGCCCGTCGAACGGCCATGACACGGGGAACCCATCTCGCCGCCGCCGGCGCACTGGCCACGCTGGCTCTGCTGGCCGGTAGTGGGCTGCCGCCCACCGTCCCCACCGTTCCCGACGAACCGACCCCACCCGCCGGACCCGACACCCGGCTGGTGGCGTACGAGTCGTGCGGCGAGGCGCTGGCCGGGCTACGAACCGCCGCCACCAACGCCGTCGGGCCGTGGGGCCTCCCCGCCGGTGACACCACCGCCTGGGTCACCCTGGCGAGCGCCGGCGCAGCCCGACTCGACGCGGCGCCCACCCCCGAGCACTCCAGCACCAACGTCCACGAGGTCGGGGTGGACGAACCGGACCTGGTCAAAACCGACGGCCGGCGGATCGTGACGGTCAGCCGGGGCGTGCTCCGGGTGACCGACCCGGCGACCCGGCAGACCACCGGCCGCCTCGACCTCGCCGACAACTCGACACCGGACCGGCACTGGGAGCGCAACCTGCTGCTGCACGGCGACCGGGCGCTGGTGCTCAGCAGTCCGGCCGGGGCGGTGTTCCGCACAGCCGAGCAGCAGGCCAGAAGCAGGGCCAGCCGGCTGACCCTCGTGGACCTCACCACGACCCCCACCGTGCTCGGCTCCTACTCGATCGACGGCACCCTGATCGACGCCCGACAGACCGGTGCCACGGCCCGGGTGGCGATCCGCTCCGCTCCCCGACTCGACTTCCGTCCCGACCCGAGAGCCGGCGACGCCGAACGCATCACCGCGAACCGGGCGGTGATCGCGGCAGCCGGAATCGACGCCTGGCTGCCCGCGTACCGGTGGACCGCCGGCCAGCAGCGGCACGGTGGCCGGGTCGGGTGCGACCGGCTGAGCCGGCCGGCCGACACCACCGGCAATTCGGTGGTGACCGTGCTCAGCTTCGACCTCGCCGCCGAGCAACTCGGCGACGGTGACCCGGTGAGCGTCGCCGCCGACGCCACCACGCTCTACGGCACCGCGAACAACCTCTGGCTCGCCGGCTGGCGCGGGGCCGACGAGCGAGCCCGCCCGACCTGGTGGGGTGGGCGATCGGGGGCGAGCACAGTGCTCCACCAGTTCGACACCACAGGCCCCGGCCGGCCCCGATACCTGGCCAGCGGCAACGTCCCCGGCTGGCTCATCAACCAGTACGCGCTGTCGGAGTGGCAGGGCGACCTGCGCGTCGCGACCACCGTCGACAGCGTCCCCGGGCGGCCGACGTCCGAGTCGGCCGTGTACGTGCTGCGCCGGCAGGGTGGCACGTTGGAGCAGGTCGGCGTCGTCGCCGGCCTGGGCCGTGGCGAGCGCATCCGCTCGGTGCGCTTCCTCGGCGGCACCGCGCACGTGGTGACGTTCCGGCAGACGGATCCGCTCTACACACTGGACCTCACCGATCCGGCCGCGCCCCGGGTCACCGGCGAACTGAAGATCACCGGGTACTCCGCGTACCTGCACCCGCTGCCGGACGGGCGGCTGCTCGGCGTCGGGCAGGAGGCCGACCGACGCGGTCGTACGCAGGGCCTGCAGGTCTCGCTCTTCGACGTCCGGGACCCGGCCCGGCCGGTCCGGCTGGACCAGTACCACGTGCCCGGCGGCCGGTCGGTCGTGGAGTTCGACGCGCACGCGTTCCTGTACCAGCCGGAGACCGGCCTGGTCGCGCTACCGGTCGACCAGGGCATTCGGCTCCTGCGGGTGTCCGCCACCGGGATCGGCGAGATCGGGCAGGTGACCCATCCGGGTGCCGACGGGAAGTCGCTCGACCGGTCGTTGCTGGTCGACGGCACGCTCTGGACCGTCTCCCCCGCCGGGCTGCGGGCCAGCGACCCGGACAGCGGACGGAGCCTCGCCTGGCTCCCCTCGACCTGAATCTCCCTCCCCAGCGGGTGGGGCCCGGTAAACGGGGCTTCCGGGCCCCACCCGCCCGGCACCGCAGCCGCCCTGACACTCGCGGCCGGACGCTTCAGCTCACCCGCCTTGACCTGAAGTCCGGTTCAAGGTGTCGACTTGAGGTCGCCGGGGCCGACCAGACAGGGGCATTCATGAGGGCAGTGTGGTTGCGTGAGTTCGGCGGACCGGAACTGCTCGCGGCGGGCCGCGCACCCGATCCCGTGCCGGGACCGGGCCAGGTGCTGATCGACGTGGCACACGCCAACATCACCTTCGTGGAGACCCAGTTCCGAGCCGGCTGGTCCGGACAGTTCGGCGGCAACCCACCGTTGATCCCCGGCAACGGCGTGGGCGGCGTGATCGCGGCGGTGGGCGCGGACGTCGATCCGGCACTGATCGGCCGGCGGGTGGTGAGCGGCACCGGCGGCTCGGGCGGGTACGCCGAGAAGGTCGCGGTCGACGCGACGATGCCGTTCGAGGTGCCCGAAGGGTTGCCGCTCGACGTGGCGGTGGCGCTGCTCGCCGACGGTCGTACGGCAACCATGCTCGTCGACACGGTCGGCCTCCGGCCGGGCGAGCGGGTCCTGGTCGAGGCGGCCGCCGGTGGCGTGGGAAGCCTGCTGGTGCAACTCGCCGCCGCAGCGGGCGCGCGGGTGGTCGGGGTGGCCGGCGGCCCAGGCAAGGTGTCCCTGCTGCCGGAACTCGGCGCGGAGGTGGCGGTGGACTACCTGCGCCCGAACTGGACCGAGCAGATCCGGGCCGCCACCGGCGGGGTGGATGTGGTGTTCGACGGCGTCGGGGGCGAGGTCGGTCGGGCGGCGTTCAGGCTGCTCGAACCGGACGGCCGGATGATCAGCTTCGGGCTGGCCGGCGGCGAGTGGGCCGCCGTGCCGGCCGAGGACGCCGCCGCCCGGGGCGTGACGCTGCTCCGGCCGGACGTGACGCCCGCGCGGCTGCGCGCGTACACCGAGAAGGCGCTGGCGGAGGCGCTGGCCGGCCGGTTGCACCCGGTGATCGGCCAGCGGTTCCCGCTGGAGCGGGCGTCCGATGCGCACGCGGCGATCGGCTCCCGGGCGACGGTGGGGAAGACGCTGCTCGACGTCCGCTGACCCGAGCTCTCGTCGCCGCCGCGCGTCCTCAGAGGTACATGCCCGTCCGGTGCTCGCCGTCGGCGCGGCGCGGCGCCTTGTCGCCGTCACCGAAGAACCGCTTGCCGCCGAACTCGCCGTGCAACCGGTCGTCCAGCTCGTCGGCGAGCCCGGTCATCACCTGCACGGCCAGCATGAGGTGGGTGGGCTGGAAGTTGCGGCCGAAGACGGGGATGGACGCCCACACCGTGTCGTCGGTGCAGTAGAGGCGGCCGATCGGCATCCGGTTGGTCAGCTCGGAGAGCTTGACGTAGAGCCGCTCGGTCGGCTCGACCTCGGTGAGCACCGGGGAGAAGACGTCGACCAACGGCGGATTGTCCCGAACCCGGACGAAGACCATCGCCGATCCGGCCCGGATGTTGATGTCCCCGTCCGAGTCCACCTGCAACCGCTCGGAGTCGGACTTGAGCATGGTGGAGACGACGGTCCGTACGCGCTCCTCCAGCGCCAGCACGTCGTTCTCCTCGTTCTGCGCGGCCACGGCCTCGACCAGCGCCTCGTCCAGGTCCTCCTCGACGACGCGCCCCGGACCGAACTCGCTCCGGGCGGTGCCCAGCGGCACCTCCGGCAGCGGCTCCCCCTCGGCGTCGTGAATCAGGTAGACGAGGAACGCGGGATGTGGTGCGCCGTAGACGTCGCGCAGGGTGCGGGAGAGCAGGGCGGCGACGCGACCCGGCTGGGTCGTGGTCGCGTCCAGGCCGAAGTACCCAGCGGACCCCTCGAGGACGCCCGGCGGAGACCAGCCCAACGCGATCATGTCGGCCACGGCCGCCCGATCCAGCCGGTAGCCGTCCGGCAGCGCGGCGTTTCCGACGGCCCGCGCGGAGAGCCGGCCCTCTTCGCCCACGTCGATCCCGATGGAGTAGACCGCGTCGCCGGTGCCGGAGGCGGTCGGGTCGATGGTCAACTCGACGTGCGTGCCCGCCGGGAGCGCGGGCAGCAGTTCGGCGAGCGCCCGGGCGAACTCCTGCCATGCCTGGGTCACCTTGGCCCGCAGATCCGCGGTGCTCGGCTCGTCGAGCAGGACCGACTCATGGTGCTCCGGCTGCCCCGACGTGGCGCCGGATGAGTGCGCCGGGATGGCCGCCGGCTGCGGGGCCGAGGCAGCGCCGGGCGGTTCACCGGGCGGCGCCGAGGGGTGGTCTGCCGTCATGATCGCCTCCGTCCGTCAAGGTCACCCTACTCACGGGGACGCGCGGACGAGTCAGCCCCGACCGTGATCGGACAAACCCGTGCGAGACGGCTCAGGGGGTGGGGTCCAGCCTCAGGAGGTGGGGTCCGCGCCGAGCTCGACCGGCCAGGACGCGGCGAGAGCGCTGAGCCGTACAGCCGCGTCGGCCGGGTCGGCGCCGCGCCCCACGGCCAGCCCGAGAAGGTACGCGGAGACCGGCGCGCCCGGCCGGAGCACCTGGTGGGCCACGTCCTTCGCGAGGCCGAGCACGGCCGGCACCGGCACCTGAGCCGGATCGAGACCCAACTCGGCACAGGCAGCCGTGACCCAGTCGTCCATCACCGTCATCGAGCCCACTCCTCCGCCCGGCGTACGTCCTGGTCAGTGTCGCAGTCGAACCACGGTGGCGGGCCGGCACCGGCCCAGCCCACCTCCCGCACGGTCAGTCCGTCCAGCAGGGCGCGTACCGGGGTGCCGACGAGTCCGCCGCCCCGACCACTCGCGAGTCGGGCCAGCGCGCCCCGAAGCGCGGAAACCCGCCACACCCCGCAGAGCGTCTGCCGCCGCCCCTCGGCGTCCACGTAGCAGGCACCGTCGGCGCCCGCAGGGGCGAGCGCGCCCAGCAGGACGGCGACCGCCTCCCGGGTGAGCAGAGGCAGGTCCGCCGCGAGCAGGGCGACAGTGGTGGCGTCGGCGTCGAGCAGGGCGAGACCGGCCGCCGCGGCCGCGACCGGACCACCACCGGGTGGTTGTTCGCGGGTTACCCGTACGTCCGGCGGCGCCGGGTCGGCCGGCCCGACCAGGATCCGCGGAGCGGCGTCGGCGACCGCGGCCAGCACGCGCTCCCGCATCGACCGGCCGGCGACCGGCAGCGCCGGTTTGTCGACGCCGCCCATCCGCCGCGCCTCCCCGCCGGCGAGCACCACCGCCGCGTACCGTCCCGAGGATCTCTCTTCGACCTGCACCGCGCGGTGCGCGCCCACCGCGTTCGGGCTCGCGGCCCGATGGGCGGCGGGGGTAGGTCGGAAAGAACTCATTCGGCCACGGTAGCCGTGCGGACGCCTCGGCACTGGGTGCAGGATGTCGGGGTGGGACGGGCAGCTGACCGACGTGGCGTAATCCGGATCGACCTCGACGCGGTGGAGGGGCGTACCTCGGTCCGGCGACCGGACACCATCGCGGCCGAGGAACCGCTCGAGATCCGGGTGGGCGCGGCCGGGCCGGGTCGACGCCGACCACTCGCGGTGACCATGCGTACGCCCGGGGACGACCTCGACCTGGCGATCGGCTTTCTGCTGACCGAGGGCTTGATCAGGTCGACCGACGACGTGCAGACCGCCCAGCTCTGCGCCGGGGCGGAGACGCCCAACACGTACAACGTGGTGGATGTGGTGCTCGCGCCCGGCGTGCCGGAACCGGCGACGGATCCGGCCCGGAACTTCTACACCACCAGTTCGTGCGGCGTGTGCGGCAAGGCCAGCATCGAGGCGGTCCGGACCAGGTCGCTCTTTCCCGTCCGCGACGATCCGCTGACGGTGCCGGCCGCGGTGCTGGCCGACCTGCCGGACGTGCTGCGCGCGTCGCAGCGTGGCTTCGAGCGGACCGGCGGGCTGCACGCCGCGGGCCTGTTCACGCCGGACGGAAAGCTGGTCGTCCTCCGCGAGGACGTGGGCCGGCACAACGCCGTGGACAAGGTGATCGGTTGGGCGGTACGCGAACGAAGGCTGCCGCTCGCCAACCACCTGCTGCTCGTCTCCGGCCGGGCCAGCTTCGAGCTGACCCAGAAGGCGTGGATGGCGGGCGTGCCGCTGCTGGCCGCGGTGTCCGCGCCCAGCACCCTCGCGGTCGACCTCGCGGAGGAGGCCGGGCTGACCCTGGTCGGCTTCCTCCGCGGCCGGACCATGAACGTCTACGCCGGCCCACAACGGGTCACCGTGGGTTGACGCTCGGGGACCGTGGTCAGCCGATCAGGTCGAGCCGGGCGGCGGCGTCGCGCGCGAGCAGGAAGCCGGCGATGCCGAGGACCCAGCCCAACATGCTGCCCGACTTCTCGGTGATCCACGTGTTGAGCTTGGCGAGCAGCGGCTCGACCCGCGCCGGGAACGCCATCCGGGTGCCGAGCAGCAACACCGCGGGCAACACCATGACCAGGCAGTAGCCGGCCAGCACGGCCACCAGGGCGGGACCGCTCACGTCAGCCGTGGCCAGCAGGCTCACCGCGCCGAGGTACGGCAGCATGGTCGCCACCTCGGCCAGCGCGGCGAGCAGCGCCAGCCCGACCAGCCACCGGGCGGACGAGTCGCTGGAGGTGGCCCGGTCCCGCCAGCGCAGCACCCCGCCGGACCGGCGGCGGCGCTTGCCGTCGTAGCGGAAGCTGATCGCGAACAGCCCGACCCCGAGTGCGAGCTGCGCCCAGAGCACCGGCCGCTGGTCCAGCGCACCGCTCAGCGTCTCGGCCAGCCGGGTGCCGCCCCAGACCAGCAGCAGCCCGACCAACAGGTAGAAACCGGCGATCGTCGCGAGGTACGTCAGGATGCGCCGGACGTTGACCCGACCCGGGGTGAGCAGCAGCCAGACCGGGATGAAGAGCGTGCCGATGCTGGTGCTGTCGATGAGCGCCAATCCGGCGAGCGCCGACAGCAGGCCGACGCTCATGGTCGCACCGAGGGGAAGTTGGCCATGCGTCGATTCTCGGGCGTGCCCGCGTCGTTCGAGTCGGCCCGGGGAACGACCGTCGGGTACATCGTTCGACGGACGGCGTGCCCGCTCGCGGGAACTCCTGCCGTTGCCGGTGCGTCCCGTGAAGTCGCCACCGGCCGGTGACAGTGTCTCTTCCGGGCGGGTGACAGCGTCTCAACGGGCCGGGCGGGTGACAGCGTCTCAACGGGCCGGGCGACGCCGCCGCTTCCGGCTGCGGACCACACCCGGTGGCCCGACCAGCGGCCAGCCGTCCAACTCCGAGGGTGGTACGCCCCGGCGGAGCAGATCGTCGAGGAGCAGCGCCAGCGAGTAGTCGGGGTGCTCGGCGAGCGCCCGTTCCAGGGCAACCGCCGCCAGGGCTCCCTGGCCCGCCCGCCAGGCGGCGAAGGCCAGCAGGCTCGCCGGAGCGGCGATCAGATCCGGCTCGGCGCGGCGCAGCACGTCGGTCCAGAGCGCGATGTCCCGATCCCGCCCGTCGGTGCGTTCCCAGGCATGGTCGCGTACCTGGATCCGGGTGAGGAGCAGGCTGAGCCAGGCCACCTCGTCGTCGCTGAGCCGCTCACCCCGGCGCTGCCGACGCATCGCCTCCCGTACGGCGGCCACCCCGGCCGTACCCGCCCGGCCTTCGTCCAGCAGCCCGCCGGTGGGTGCGAGCAGGCGCGCCAGCCGCTGCTCGGCGACCTCGGTGGCCCGTCGCATCGCCACCCGCGCAGGCCCGTCCACCGGCGCCACCTGTGCCACCAGCGCACCTCTGTCGGGGAGCGCCACCTGGCCGGCGTAGACCGCCGACGCGCTGATCTCGCTGGTGCCGGGGTTGTACGGCCGACCCTCGGGCGGGCAGCATCCCGCCTCGGCGCAGAGGTACGACCACCAGCGACCGTCGGTGACGCGCAGCGCGTCGAGCAGCACCAGCCCGGCCTCGCCGAGTGCGCCGCGGACCGCGTCCACGGCCGGCGTGGCCCGGTCCACCGGGCCGTAGCCGACCACGGTGGCGGCGTCGGCGCGCTGCCGCTGGACGACGTTCGCGAGGTGCCGGGCCGGGCCGACCGGATCCTCGGCCGGGGCGGGCAGGTCCGCGCGGGCGGCGAAGACGACCCGTCGACCGCGCATCGCCACCACGACCACACTGTCGGCGGGATGGAAGCCGAGCAGGTACGGCACAGCGGCGAGCAGGTCGGCGGGGGAGCGTACGGCGAGGCGGGGCGGTTCGGTCGATGCCATGTCGGCAGCCTGCAACCGGACGGGTACGCTCCGCAGCCCCCTGTGGACGACACGCCCGTCGTCCACAATCACGCAGCGTGTTTATCCAGCTCAGCCGCGTTCACGACGGCCCGTGCACCTGATCGGTGGCGGGCGGAAATCCGGCCGGACGGGTTACGGTGCAGTAATGGACCTCGCGTACCTGCGGGCACATCCGGCACAGCTGCCGGCCTTCCTCACCCATCAGCGGATCCGGGAGACACCGGTTCCCGGCGGGGACATCTGCGTCGCGTCCCGGCTGACACTCGACGACGGTCACTCGATCTTCGCCAAGTCCTGGCCGGAGCGCACCGACCGCCCGACCCCGGACGGATTCTTCGCGGCCGAGGCCGCCGGGCTGCGCTGGCTGCGGGACGCGGACGCGGTGCCGGTGCCCGAGGTGCTCGCGGTGCTGCCGGAGCTGCTCGCCCTCGACTGGGTACAGCCCGGCGAGCCGACCCCGGAGGCGGCAGAGCGCTTCGGCCGCGAGCTGGCCGCCCTGCACCGGGCCGGCGCGCAGGACTTCGGGGCGCCCTGGAACGGCTTCATCGGGGCGTTACCGCAGGACAACACGCCCGACGACGGACCGTGGTCACAGTGGTTCGCCCACCGGAGGCTCACCCCGTACCTGCGCCGCTCGGTGGAGAACGGCGCGCTGAGCGCCGCCGAGGCCGCCCTGGTGGAGAAGGTCGTCGAGCGGATCGGTGAGTTCGGCGGGGACGAGCCCCCGGCCCGGATCCATGGCGACCTGTGGCCGGGCAATGTGCTCTGGGGCGCCGACGAGCGGGTCTGGCTGGTGGACCCGGCCGCGCACGGCGGACATCGGGAAACCGACCTGGCCCAGTTGGCGCTCTTCGGCGGGACGCCCCACCTGGACCGCATTCTCGCCGGGTACGAGCAGGTCTGGCCGCTGGCCGACGGGTGGCGCGAACGCGTGCCGCTGCACCAGCTGCATCTCCTGCTCGTGCACACCGCGGTGTTCGGCGTCACTTACCGCGATGCGGTCAACCGCACCGCCCGATTAGCCCTCACCGGGCTCAACCACGCTACGGTCGACAGGTGAAGGCCACCCATCCGTCCGACGGCGTCCTCGCCGATCGGTACGGCCGCATCGCCCGGGACCTGCGCGTCTCATTGACCGACAAGTGCAACCTTCGGTGCACATACTGCATGCCGGCGGAGGGACTGCCCTGGCTGGCCGGGCCGCAGTTGCTCACCGACGAGGAGATCGTCCGGCTGGTCGGCGTCGCCGTGCAACGGCTCGGCGTGACCGAGGTGCGGTTCACCGGCGGCGAACCGCTGATCCGCGCCGGCCTGCTGGACATCGTGGCCGCGGTGGCCGCGCTCGAACCACGCCCGAGAATCTCGCTGACCACCAACGGCATCGGCCTGGACCGGCTCGCCCCGGCCCTGCACACCGCCGGGCTCGACCGGGTGAACGTATCGCTGGACACCCTGGACGCGGAGCGGTTCACCGCGCTGACCCGCCGCCCGCGACTCGACGCCGTACTGGCCGGTCTGGCCGGAGCCGCGGCCGCCGGTCTCACCCCGGTGAAGATCAACAGCGTGCTGATGCGCGGGGTGAACGACGACGAGGCACCGGCCCTGCTCCGCTTCGCGCTCACCCACGGCTACGAGCTGCGGTTCATCGAGCAGATGCCGCTGGACGCGCAGCACGGCTGGGACCGGGCCGCCATGGTCACCGCCGACGAGATCCTCGCGTCGCTGCGGCGCGAGTTCGACCTGCGTGCCGATCCCGCCGAGCGGGGATCGGCACCCGCCGAGACCTGGCTGGTCGACGGCGGTCCGGCCCGGGTCGGGGTGATCGCCAGCGTCACCCGCCCGTTCTGCGGCGACTGCGACCGCACCCGGCTGACCGCCGACGGTCAGGTCCGTGCCTGCCTCTTCGCCACCGAGGAATCCGACCTGCGAGGCGCGCTGCGTGCCGGGGTGGACGACGAGGGCCTGGCGGACCGCTGGCGCCGTGCGATGTGGGGCAAACGGGCCGGTCACGGCATCGACGACCCGACCTTCCTGCAGCCAGCCCGGCCCATGTCCGCCATCGGAGGGTGACAATGATCGACCGGACGCCCCTGGTCACGACTGCGACGCTGACCGTCCGCTACTTCGCCGGGGCGCGGGCCGCCGCCGGCCGGAGCGAGGAGACGACTCCGGCCGGGCGCTCGCTCGACGACATCACCGCTGAGCTGGCCAAACGTCACGGCGCCCGACTCGAGGCCGTACTACGGGTGGCGAGTTTCCTCGTCGACGGCGTGGTCTGCCATGATCGACACACACCGCTGCCGGCCGGGGCGACGATCGACGTCCTGCCCCCCTTCGCGGGCGGCTGAGGGAGGACGTGTGCTGTCGGCTCTGGGGTTCGTGGGCACCCTCGCCCTGATCACCGGCCTGCTCCATCTTTACCTGTGGAAACGCCTGGTTCGGGACACCACCCGGCCGGGCCGTTGGCGGCGGATCGGCGGCATCGTCGCCGTGGTGCTCGCGGTGCTCGTGCCGGCCACGATGGCGGGCACCCGGGCCGAGCTGTACTGGCTGGCCTGGCCCGGCTACCTCTGGCTCGCGCTGATGTTCTACCTGCTGGTGCTGCTGCTGGCGCTCGAGGTGCCGATGCTGGTGGCCCGGCTGGCGCTGCGCCGCCGGGCGGTCGCCGCCGAGCCCACCACGGCCGCCCCCGAGCCGGTGCTGGTGGGTGGTGCCGGACCCGCCGAACCGCCGGCCGCCGGGGCGGTCGACCAGCCCGATCACGACCCGTCGCGCCGGTTGCTGCTGGCCCGTGGGGCCGCCGTCTTCGCCGGACTCACGGCCGTCGGCATCACGGGGTACGGCGTACGCACCGCCTTCGGGCCGCCGGAGCTGGACCGGGTACGCGTCCCGCTCGCCAGGCTCCCCCGGGGCATGGACGGCCTGCGCATCGCCACCGTCTCCGACATCCACCTGGGTCCGTTGCTCGGCCGGGCACACACCGAACGCATCGTGTCCATGATCAACCGGCTCGACGCGGACCTCGTGGCGGTGGTCGGCGACCTGGTCGACGGCACGGTCACCTCGCTCGGCGAGGCGGCCGCACCTCTGCGGGGCCTGCGTTCCCGCCACGGCAGCTACTTCGTCACCGGCAACCACGAGTACTACTCCGGGGTCGAGGAATGGGTGCAGGAGCTGGACCGGCTCGGGCTGCGGGTGCTCCAGAACCGCCGGGTGGAGATTTCCGTGCGGGGCGGCGTACTCGATCTGGCCGGCGTGAACGACGTCTCCGGACGCGGTACCGGGCTCGCCGCCGGACCGGACTACGGGGTGGCGCTCGCCGATCGTGATCCGTCCCGCCCGGTGGTGCTGCTCGCACACCAGCCGGTCGCGGCGCTGGAGGCGGCGAAGTACGGCGTGGATCTGCAACTGTCCGGGCACACCCACGGCGGGCAGCTGGTGCCGTTCAATCTGGCGGTCGAGTTGGAACAGCCGATCGTCTCCGGGCTGGGTGAGGTCGACGGCACGAAGGTGTACGTCACCAACGGCGCCGGCTTCTGGGGCCCACCGGTCCGGGTCGGCGCCCCACCCCAGATCACCCTGGTGGAACTCCGCGCCCTCTGACCCCACCCCCTCTCCCCGTCCCCGGCCAACCGCCGGTTGATCATGAAATTATTGCGACGACACGCCGATTGAGCAGGCGATAAATTCATGATCAACCCGCGGGGTGGGGGCTGGGGGCGGGAGGGTATGGGGGCGGGCATGGATTGCGCTTGTCACGTGTGTGCGTGGCGGCGGGCGCGGTCCCGTCCGGGCGTGACAGGATGCGGCGTGCCTCCGTTCAGCGCCGTACCCCCCGGTGGCCGCCCGCCGTTCGTCGCGGACCTGCACATCCACTCCAAGTACTCCCGCGCCTGCAGCCGTGACCTCACCCTGCCGAACCTCGGCTGGTGGGCCCGACGCAAGGGCATCGGACTGCTCGGCACCGGCGACTTCACCCACCCCGCCTGGTACGACCACCTGCGCGAGACCCTGCACCCGGCCGAGCCCGGCCTCTACCGGCTCAGTCCGGAGGCGGAACGGGACATCGCCCGGCGGCTGCCGCCCCGGCTGGCCAGCACGGCCGAGAGCGACCCGGTCCGCTTCATGCTCAGCGTGGAGATCTCCACGATCTACAAGCGGGACGATCGCACCCGCAAAGTGCACCACCTGATCTACCTGCCGGACCTGGACGCGGTGGCCCGGTTCAACACCGCGCTCGGCCGGATCGGCAACCTCGGTTCCGACGGCCGGCCGATCCTCGGCCTCGACTCCCGCGATCTGCTGGAGATCACCCTGGAGGCCAGCGCCGACGGCTACCTGGTGCCCGCACACATCTGGACACCGTGGTTCTCCGCCCTCGGCTCGAAGTCCGGCTTCGACGCCATCGCGGACTGCTACGCGGACCTGGCCGAGCACATCTTCGCCGTGGAGACCGGCCTCTCCTCCGATCCGGAGATGAACTGGCGGGTCGGCAGCCTGGACGCGTACCGGCTGGTGTCCAACTCGGACGCGCACTCGCCCCCGGCGCTCGCCCGGGAGGCGACCGTCTTCGCCACCGACCGCGACTACTTCGCCGTACGCGACGCGCTGCGCAGCGGAGACGGCCTCGCCGGGACCGTCGAGTTCTTCCCCGAGGAGGGGAAGTACCACGCCGACGGCCACCGGCTCTGCGGGGTCAACTGGGCTCCGGAGCAGACCCGCGCGGCAGACGGACGCTGCCCCGAGTGCGGCAAACCGCTGACCGTCGGCGTACTCAGCCGGGTCGAGGAGCTGGCGGACCGGCCGGAGGGGCACCGGCCGGAGCACGCGCGCGAGGTGACCCACCTGGTGCCGCTGGCCGAGATCCTCGGCGAGATCAACGGCGTGGGCGCGCGCTCGAAGAAGGTCGACGGGAAGCTCAACGAGCTGCTCGCCGCGCACGGACCGGAACTGGAGATCCTGACCGGCACGCCACTCGACGAGATCGGACGGATCGGCGGCGAGTTGCTCGCCGAGGGCATCGGCCGGCTGCGCCGGGGCGAGGTCCGCCGGGCGCCCGGCTACGACGGCGAGTACGGCGTCATCACGCTCTTCGATCCGGCGGAGCTGCGCGGACGAGTCGGCGGAACCCAGGCGGAGGCCCTCTTCGACGTACCGGTGCCGGAGCAGCGCCGGCCCGCGGAGGCGGCGGCGAAACCACGCGCCAAGCGCCCGGCGGCGGCCAAGGCCGAGCCGAAGCGGAAGGCCGCGCCGCCACCCCCACCGCCGATCGCGCCACCGCCGTCACCGCACGAGCCGTTCGAGCCGATGCTCGCCGGGATGGAGGAGGTCGGCACCGGGCTGCTGGACCGGCTCGACGCGATGCAGCGGGTGGCCGCCTCGGCACCGGGCGGTCCGCTGCTCATCGTGGCGGGGCCGGGCACCGGCAAGACGCGCACGCTGACCCACCGGATCGCGTACCTCTGCGCCGAGCTGAACGTCTTCCCGGAGCACTGCCTGGCGATCACGTTCACCCGCCGCGCGGCGGAGGAGCTGCGGCACCGCCTCGACGGCCTGCTCGGGCCGGTGACCGAGGACATCACGGTCGGCACGTTCCACTCGCTCGGGCTCACCATCCTGCGGGAGAACACCGCCGCGGCCGAGCTCCCGGCGGACTTCCGGATCGCCGACGACGCCGACCGCGCGGCAGCCCGCGTCGAGGCGGGTGACGACCTGGCCGCGTACACCGCGCTGCTGCGCAAGCAGGGGTTGGTCGACCTGGATGAGCTGCTGACCCTGCCGGTGGCGCTGCTGCGGGCGGACCGGACGCTGGTCGAGCGTTACCGGGACCGCTGGCGGTGGATCTTCGTCGACGAGTACCAGGACGTCGACGCGGTGCAGTACGAGCTGCTGCGTCTGCTCAGCCCGCCGGACGGCAACCTCTGCGCGATCGGCGATCCGGACCAGGCCATCTACTCGTTCCGGGGCGCCGACGTCGGCTACTTCCTGCGCTTCTCGCAGGACTTCACCGACGCCCGGCTGGTCCGCCTGAACCGCAACTACCGCTCGTCGGCGCCGATCCTCGCCGCCGCGGTACAGGCGATCGCGCCGACGTCGCTGGTACGCGGCCGACGGCTGGACCCGGCCCGCCTCGACCCGGAGGCCCCGCTGGTCGGGCGGTACGCGGCAGCCTCCGTCGCCGACGAGGCGGACTTCGTCGTACGCACGATCGATGAACTGGTCGGCGGGCTGTCCCACCGGTCGCTGGACTCCGGCCGGATCGACGGTCGGTCCACCGCACTCTCGTTCGGCGACATCGCGGTGCTGTACCGCACCGATTCCCAGGCCGCACCGATCGTGGACGCGCTCGCCCGGGCGAACATCCCGGTCCAGAAGCGTTCACACGACCGGCTCCGGGACCGTCCGGGCGTGGCGGCGATCGCCCGGGAGCTGCGGCACGCGTCCGGGCTCGGCGGTGGCCTGGCCGCCCGGGTACGGCTGGCCGGCGAGGTGGTGGCGGAGCGCTTCGCGACCCCCACGCTGGACGGCGCCGGATCGGTACGCCCCGAGGACGTCCGGACGGCCGTCGACCTGCTCACCCCACTCGCCCGCCGCTGCGGAGACGACCTGGAACTCTTCCTGTCCCAGTTGGCGACCGGCGCCGAGGTCGACGCGCTCGACCCGCGGGCCGAGGCGGTCACGCTGCTCACCCTGCACGCCGCCAAGGGGCTGGAGTTCCCGGTGGTCTTCCTGGTCGGTTCCGAGGACGGAATGCTGCCGCTGCGCTGGCCGGGCTCGACGCCGGACGAGGACGCCATCGCCGAGGAACGGCGGCTCTTCTTCGTCGGCCTGACCCGGGCACAGGACCGGCTCTACCTGAGCCACGCGGCGCGCCGTACCCGGCAGGGCACGGAACGCGAGTGCAAGCCGTCGCCCTTCCTGGAGTCGATCGATCCCGGACTGTTCGAACGCTTCGGTGACGCCGAGCCCCGACGTCCCAAGGACCGCCAGCTCCGTCTGCTGTGAGCCGGTCGGCGGGCGCGAGCAACGCGCCCGGGAGCTGCCGGTCAGGCGATCAGCGCAGCAAGCCAGGCGCCGGCCAGGATGGCCGGGCCGAACGGCAGTGCGGTGTCCCGGCGTACCCGGCCGGCGGCCAGCAGCGCGAGGGCCCAGACTCCGCCCAGCACGTGCGGCAGGGCGAGCCCCCAGGCAAGGGCCGGCCAGCCCAGCCAGCCGAGCGGCAGGCCCAGTGCGGTGGCGAGCTTGACGTCGCCGAAGCCGAGCTGGGAGCCCGGCAGCAGCGCCAGGAGCAGACCCACGATGAGCGAGACGGCGGCGCCGGCGGCGGCCGTCGGCAGCCGGAGCAGCTCGCCGCCGGTGGCTGCCACCGCGACCAGTCCGAGCGTGCCCGCGGCCGCCGTCGTGCCCACCAGCGGATCGGGAAGCCGCAGGCAGGCCAGGTCCACCACGGACAGCGCGAGGCCGACCGTCGCGATCAGCAGGAACACGGGCAGCGCCGGATCGTCGCCGTGGGCGGCGGCGAGCCCGCCGAAGACCACGCCACCGGCGACCGCGAGGCCGGGCCGGGCCCGGCGCGATCCCGGCACGAGGAGGCCGGGCCGCACATCACGGGAGCCCGGCGCGAGGAAGCGACCGGCGAGCGCCGGGGTGGCCGACCCGGCGAGCACGCCGAGGAGGACCACGACGGTCAGCGGGCCGGCGGACACCGGCCGGACGTTACCGGCGAGTTCCCCCGAGTGAGGCCCCGGTATCGGAAGGTGCGGGCTGCGGCTCGGTGATCGCGCGGCGTCCCGGACGCTCGGTGGTCACCACCAGGGCGACCCCGACCACGATCACCGCGCCGCCGAGCAGCACCTGCGTGGTGATCGGCTCGGCGGCCAGCACCGCGCCGAGCGCCACCGCCACCGCCGGGTTGACGTAGGCGTACGTCGACACGAGCGACAGCGGAGCGCTCTGCAGCAGCCAGACGTACGCGGTGAAGGCGACCAGTGAGCCGGCGACCATCAGGTAGCCGAGCGCGAACCAGGAACGTCCACTCACCTCGGCGAGGTGGAAGCCGCGCAGTTCGCCCCGGCTCAGCGAGAGGAGGACGAGCGCCACCGCGCCGGCCGCCATCTCGTAGACGGTGGCGACGAACGGGTCGGCGGGCATCGGGAGGCGACCGGAGAGGAACGACCCGATCGACCAGCTGGCGGCGCCCGCGACCACGGTGAGCGCCCCGGCCAGCGGCACGGCGTCCGCACCTCCGCTCGGCAGGACGAGCAGGACCAGCCCGACGAACCCGACGCTGACTCCGGCGACCGTCCAGAACCGGGGCCGGTCCCCGGTCACCGCACGGAGCACCACCACCAGCAGCGGCACCGTGGCGACCAGCAGCGCGGCGATGCCCGAGGGCAACGCGACCCCGGGCGGCCCGGACTCGGCGAGCACCACGAGCCCGTTGCCGCCGGCGAGCAGCAGGAGCCCCACGAGTGCCGCCGAGCCGAGCTGCCGCCGGTCGACCCGAAGGGCTCCCGGCCCGCGTCGTATCCGCAGGACGACCGCCAGCACCAGGGCGGCGACGGCGAACCGGGCTGCCGCCGAGGCGAGCGCCGGCATGGTCTCCACCGCGATCCGGATACCCAGGTACGTGGAGCCCCAGAGCAGGTAGACCAGTAGGAGCGCGGTCCAGACCAGGGCGGGCGCGGCGGTCGCGGGCCGACCGGACCGGTTGCCGGCGCGGGACGGACGAGACGGAGTCGAGGTCATCGTCGGTCCACGCTACGGTGACGTCGGTGTCGGCGTCCCGCCTTGGTGGCCGGCCTCTCACCATCGTCCAGGAGGGCGTTCATGGCGAACTACGGATCATCGGGTGGCGGACCCGCGGAGCCGTGGCGCGAGCAGCGACCTTATCCGGGGTACCACGATCACGGGGCGCACCGCTCGGCCGAACCGGGGTCGCGCCCCGACGAGCCGCAGTACGCCGAGCCTCGTTACGAGGAGCCGCGCCACGACGGCTACCGCTACGACGAGCGGTCCAGTGCCACCGACGGCCGGCGCGAGGCGGTCCCGCAGCCGGCGTACGACTCCGGCTGGGACCCGGTCGGCGGTCCGGTGCCGTACGCCGGGGCACCGACCCCGCTACGGCGCCGACGTCGGCCGCTGGTCGTGGTGCTGGCCGTCGCCGTACTGCTCGTGCTGGCCGGTGGTTCCGCGCTCTACCTCTTGGCCGACGGGAACGAGTCTCCGTCGGTGGCCGCGCCGACCAGCGCCGCTCCGACCGCGTCGGCGGATCCCGACGTGCCCGCCCCGACGGGACCGGCGACTGCGGCGGCGCCGGAGTCGTCGGCCGATCCTCGCTTCGTGAAGGTCGGCCAGTGCGTCCGCGACGCGGGCAACACGGATGGCAAGCCGAAGCTGCTGATCACTTCCTGCACCTCGAACACGTACGAGGTACTGCGCCGTTTCGACGGCACCACCAGCGGTGAGAAGGACGCCGAGGCGAAGTGCGGCCGGGTCCAGGGCTACACCAACTGGTTCTTCTACGACAGCGAGCTGAACACCCTCGACTTCGTCCTCTGCCTCAAGCAGCGGTAGAGCGGCACCCGTAGCCAAAACTAGGGCTGTCTAGCGTGTCGGCTAGACAGCCCTAGTTTTTGGTCGAGGATCCTCGACACGCCGGTAGCTTCATCTATCCATGTCTAGCCCCACAGCTAGATGGCCCGATACTGTGCGATGCGTGGATCCGGTCCGCAACCCGTACGCCCCGGGCGCCGGTCAGCGCCCGCCCGAACTCGCCGGGCGGGGGCGGGAGCTGGACGTCTTCGACATCGTGCTGGAGCGCATCGCCCGAGGGCGGCCGGAGCGAAGCCTGATGCTGACCGGCCTCCGGGGCGTCGGCAAGACGGTGCTGCTCAACACCCTGCGTTCGCAGGCGATCAATCGACTCTGGGGCAGCGGAAAGATCGAAGCCAGACCGGATCAGTCCCTGCGTCGCCCCGTCGCCGCCGCACTGCACATGGCGGTACGGGAACTCGCGCCCCGGCACCGCGCTCCCGACCGGATCGACGCTTTCCTCGGCGTGCTCAAGGCGTTCGCGATGCGTGCCGCGCCCACCGGGCGGGGTGGTGCCGCGCCGAAACTGCGCGACCGTTGGCAGCCCGGCATCGACGTGCCGGCCAGCACCGGTCGGGCCGACTCCGGCGACATCGAGATCGACCTGGTCGAGTTGCTGACCGACGCCGCCGCGGTGGCCAGCGACGTGGGCACCGGCGTGGCCATTTTCATCGACGAGATGCAGGACCTCGGCCCCGAGGACGTGTCCGCGCTCTGCGCCGCCTGTCACGAGCTCTCCCAGATCGGCGCGCCGCTGATCGTGGTCGGTGCCGGCCTGCCGCACCTGCCGGCCGTGCTCAGCGCCGCGAAGTCGTACTCCGAGCGTCTCTTCCGCTACCAGCGGATCGACCGGCTCGACCGGATCGCCGCCGACCAGGCGCTCTGCGCTCCCGCCGAGCGCGAGGAGGTGGAGTACGAGCCGAAGGCGCTCGACCTGCTCTACGAGAAGTCCGGCGGCTACCCGTACTTCGTGCAGGCGTACGGGAAGGCCACCTGGGATCACGCGCCGCGTTCCCCCATCAGCGCTGCGGACGTCCGGGTCGCCGCCCCCGAGGCCGAGGCCGAGTTGGCGGTGGGTTTCTTCGGCTCCCGCTTCGAGCGGGCCACTCCCGCCGAGCGTGAGTACATGCGCGCCATGGCCACGCTTTCGCTGGTGGAGGCCGAGGCCGGTGGCACGGTCCGGGACGACATGGACGCCGCCGTACCGACCGCGGAGATCGCCCGCGCGCTCGGTCGCAAGCCGGCCAGCCTCTCCCCGGCCCGGGACGCGCTGATCAAGAAGGGGCTCATCTACTCCGGGGAGCGGGGCACCGTCGCGTTCACCGTGCCGCACTTCGGTCGCTACCTGCGCACCCAGCCGGCCTGATCACAGCCACCCGAGGAGTCCCGTCCCGGTCAGACCTTCGCCCAGGGTGGCGGGAAGACCACCTCGCCCCGCGGAGGTGGCGGGGCGTCGCTGGTCGACGGGGGCAGCACCAACGCCTGCCAGGGCTCTCCCAGACCGGACCAGGGACTGGTGAGACCCATCCGGTCGGCGCGGCCAAAGCCGAAGCGGCGGTAGTAGGCCGGGCTGCCGAGCACCACCACGAGCCGCTCACCCAGCTCGGTCGCGGCGTCGAGGGACGCCTGCACCACGGCCGTGCCGTGGCCGAGCTTCTGCCGATGCGGCGCGACCGCCACGGGACCGAGGGTCAACGCCGACGCGGAGCCCCGTTCGGATTTCACCCGTACGCGGCTGAGCAACGCGTAGCCGACCACCTCGCCGCCGTACTCGGCGACCATGGCGAGCTCAGGAATCCAGGCGTCGCCGGCGCGCAACTCCTCGACCAGCCCGACTTCGGGCGGAGCGGCCACGTCCGGGCGCGCGAACGCGGCGGCGAGCACCCGACGGACCGGGCCGGTGTCGGCCGGACCCTCGGGCCGAAGCCGCAGCGTCGTCACCCGCGCGACGTTACCCGCCAAAGCGCGTCCATCCGCGACGGTCGCTCGAATCGGCGTGGCGCGACGTACGCCGATCCGGATCGGCCGTTGCCGGGGTGGCCGCGGCCGCGACGGGGTATGACTGAGCCATGAAACCCGTACGTTCCCTCGCCCGCGCCATGTTGAGCGGCATCTTCGTGGTCGGCGGGTATCGCAACATCACGAATCCGGAGCGGCTGGCGACGACCGCCAAGCCGGTCGTCGACCGTATGGAACCGCTGCTCGATCAGATGAACCCCCGCATCCCGACCGACCCAGTGACGCTGATCCGCGCCACCGGGGCGGTACAGGTCGGCGCCGGGCTGCTGTTCGCCACCGGGAAGCTCACCCGGCCGATGGCGCTGGTGCTGGCCGGGACGCTGGTGCCGTCGACGCTCGCCGGACATCGCTTCTGGGACCACGACGACCCGGTGGCGCGGGCCAACAACCGGCTGCATTTCCTGAAGAACGTCGGACTCTTCGGCGGGCTTCTCCTCGCCGCCGCAGACACCCAGGGCAAGCCGGGGCTCCGTTGGCGTACCGGGCACCGCATCGGCCATTCCCGACGCTCGGTGGGGCGGGCAGTGCGCAGCGCCCGCCGTGAGGCGCGGGTGGCGGCTGCCCGGGCCGCGAGTACGGCTCGACGACTTCCGGGCTGACCTGCGTCGATACCTCCCCCTCGACACGCCGCACCCCACCCAACACCGCGAATCACCTGAACCGCCCGCTAGGCGTTAACGCGGTGGAAATGTCAAAAACATGTGTGGGATCGGACACGGTCGCATAACGCGGGAGGCACTGACGTGAGTCGCCGTTCTAGGCTCCGTGCGGGACCTGGACGGGTAGGACGAGCTTGGTACGGGGGTGGCCACGCCATGCCGGCGACCGTCGGGAGACGGGCGGACCGCCTCGCCACAGTCCGACGCGTGACGAGCCGCGTCGATCGCAGGATCGTCGTACGGGTCAGCATCGTGGCCGCCGTCGCCTACGCCGCCTGGCTGGCGATCGGCGCCTTCGGTCGGCCGTACAACTTCTTCGACATGAAGATCTACCACGGTGCGGTGGTGTGGTGGGCGACCGGACACGAGCTCTACGAGTTCGTCGCGCCCGAGACCACTCTCGGTTTCACGTACCCGCCGTTCGCCGGCCTGGTCATGCTGCCCATGGCGCACCTACCCATCGAGGCCGCCGGGACGGTGAACGCGCTGGCCAGCCTCGCCGCCCTGGCGGTAGTGCTCGCCGGTCTGCTGCGCCCGATCGTCGACCGGCTGGGCTGGTCACTGTGGTACACGGTAGCCCTGGCCGTGCCGCTCGCCGCCGCCATCGAGCCGACCCGGGAAACCCTCGGCTACGGCCAGGTCAACCTGCTGCTCTTCGCGCTCATCATGGCCGACCTGATCGGCCTGCGTTGGCGCTCCCGCCGGGGCACCCACGTCGCCCCGGACGACGGCCTGCTGCTGCGCTTCGTCTACAGCGGCGCGTGGGCCGGGGTCGGCATCGGGCTGGCCACCGCGGTGAAGCTCACCCCGGCGCTCTTCATCGTCTACCTGATGATCACTCGGCAGTGGCGGGTGGCGACGACCGCGATCGCCACCACGATCGGGGTCACGGTCGGTACCTTCGCGATCGTCGGCGACGAGTCCCGCAGTTACTTCGGCAGCGTCCTCTGGCAGACCGAGCGGGTGGGCGCCGCCGACATGACCCCGAACCAGTCGTTGGCCGGTCTGCTGGCCCGCCTCTACGACTCGATCGAAACCCCGGGCCTGCTCTGGTTCTCGTTCTCCGTGCTGATCCTGGCGCTGGGTCTGTCCCGGGCGGCGCACTCGCACGCCGACGGTGACGAGTTGACCGCGTTCACCCTGGTCGGGCTCACCGCCAACGTGATCAGCCCGATCTCCTGGACGCACCACCTGGTCTGGGTCATCCCGGCGATCATCGTGCTGGCCGACGCCGCCGTACGCCGTCGCGACGCGAGCCGAGGGCCCACGTACCGCGCCGGGTCGGGCGGCGCGAACTCCGGGCTGCCCCATGTCAACGGTCTCCGCCCGCCGATCTGGTATCCCACGTTGACCGGGCTACGTCACGGCATCGCCGCGGTCGTGCTCTACCTGCTGTTCCTGGTCTCTCCCATCTGGCCGTACGAGCACCAGCTGCCGGAGGTCTCCCACTACCAGGACGGTCTCTTCGGCGCCTTCATGGAGAACTCACTGGCAGTGGCTCTCATCGTGCTGGTCGCCGCGCTGCCGTGGCGGCCCGGCGCCGAACCGGCCTTCTACGCCGACCGGATGGGCCGGATTCCCGCCGGCGCCCGCCGCTGAACCGCCCGCCGGCCGGACCACACAACCACCCGCCGGCCGGACCACACAGCGCTGAACGGTCCGCCGGCCGGGCCACCCGGAGCCAGTCGAGCCGGCGGCCGGCCGTCACCGGCTGCCGGACCGGCCGGTAGGCGTCAGGGGCAGTTCACCCACTCCTCGGTGCCGTCGGCGAAGACCTGACGCTTCCAGATGGGCAGGCGGGCCTTCACCTCGTCGACCAGCCGGGCGCACGCGGCGAACGCGGCGGCCCGGTGCGCGGTGCTGACCGCGGCGACCAGGGCCACGTCGCCGATGGCGAGCGGGCCGACCCGGTGTGACACAGCGACCGAGTAGACCTCCGGGTCGGTGGCGACCTCGGCGGCGACCTCGCGCAGGATCCGTTCCGCGCTCGGGTGCCCCTCGTACTCCAGGCTTGTGACCGAGCGGCCGTGGTCGTGGTCGCGTACCACGCCCTGAAAGGACACGACCGCGCCGGCCCGCGGATCGGCGACCGCCGCCTCGTGCGCGGCCAGGTCAAGCGGTCGGTCGGTGACCTCACCGAGGGCGAGTGTCGGTGCTGTCATGAGGCACGTTCTCCATTACGTAGGGGCAGCGGCACCACGGGAACCGGGCTCCCCGGTTCGCCGGTGCCGCCTGGGCTGATCACCGCAAAGCCGTCCGCCCCGGCGAGCCCCCGCAGCATCGCCGAGCCGACGTGCCGCACCGGATGGGCGGTCCCGGCGACCCGGTCCAGGCGGACCAGGGCGAGGTGGGTGTAGTCGCCGCGCCCGGAAACCGGCTCGGCCAGGGTGGCGTGCGGCAGCTCAGGCAGCTGCCGGCCCTGGAGACCGGCGAGCAGCGGGGCGACCAGGGAGACCAGGGCGACGATCGCCGACTGCGGGTTGCCCGGCAGGCCGGCCACGAAGCGGACCCGCCCGTCCGCCCCGGTCAGCCGCGCCAGCAGCATCGGGAACCCGGGCCGGACGGCCACCGTGTTGACGACGTACTCGGCGCCGAGTTCCTCGAGCGCGGGGTGCAGGTGGTCGACCGGGCCGTGCATGGTGCCGCCGGTCGTGCAGACCAGATCGGCGTCGGCGAGCGCCTTGCGCAGCGCCGCCACGTGCGCGGGGAGAGTGTCCTCGACCGGGCCGATCACGTCCGAGGACCGGATCTCGCAGCCGTACCGGCGCAGCCAGGCCGGCAGCGACGGCCCCAGCGCGTCCCGGACCCGCCCGGCCCCAGGCGGCCCGGAGGTCAGCAGCTCGTCGCCGAAGACCAGCAGCGCGGCGCGCGGCGCGGGTCGGACCGGCAGGGTGTCGTAGCCGCAGGAGGCGGCCAGGCCGATCACCGCCGGATCCACCGCCGTCCCGGCCGGCAGGAGCTGCTCCCCGGCGTACGCCTCCTCGCCCGGCTGCCGCAACTCCGGGGTGCTACGGGGCGTGCCGACGACGCGGTCGTCCGGCGTCCGGTCGGACTCCTCGATCCGCAACACGGCAGTGGTGCCCTCGGGCACCATCGCTCCGGTTGCGATCTCGACGGTGGTGCCGTCCTCGGTCAGCGCCGGTGGCGTACTGCCGGCCAGCACCCGGCCGACGACCTGCCACGGTCCGGCCCCCCGTACCGCCCAGCCGTCCACGCTGGAGGTCGGGAAGGCCGGCAGGTCGGTACGCGTGGTCAGCGGCTCGGCGAGAGTCAGACCGTCGGTCTCGGCGAGCGGGCGGGCGGTGACGGGGAGCGCCGCGGCGAGACCGACGGCGTGCACCCGGGAACGCGCCTGTGCCCAGTCGGCGGGGGGCGATGCGACGGCGTGGCCCGCCGCCGCTGCGGTTTCCGTGCTCACCGGCAGAGCCTATCCGGGTGGTGGCCGCTGTGCCGGGTCAGTCGCCGCCCCGGTCGAGCCGGCAACCGGACCCAGATGCGGGCGCGCGGGCTCAATGGTCACCACCGCGGAGCTGGTCGACGGCGTGGGCGAGGATCGGGCCGAGCACGGCCAGGCCGTCCCGGGCGCCACCGGTCGAGCCGGGCAGGTTGACCACCAGCATCCGGCCGGCCACCCCGGCCAGTCCCCGGGAGAGCGCCGACGTGGGCACGCGATCCCGGCTGTGGGCGCGGATCGCCTCGGCGATGCCGGGAATCTCGTAGTCGAGCAGCGCTCGGGTGATGTCGGGCGTCCGGTCGGACGGCGTGATGCCGGTGCCGCCACTGGTCAGGACCACGTCGACGCCGTCGGCGAGCGCGCGGCGCAGCGCCTCGCCCACCGGCTCGCCGTCGGGCACCACCACCGGATCGTCGACCTCACAACCCAGCTCGCGCAGGCCGGCGACGAGCAGGGGACCGCTGGTGTCGGCGTAGACGCCGGCCGCGGCCCGGTTCGAGGCCACCACCACCCGGGCCCGGATCACGGCCGGTCCTCCGGACGGACCCACTCGCCGGTCTTGCCGCCCTCCTTGCGCAGGACGCGTACCCCCTCGATGGACGCCGCCGGGTCGACCGCCTTGACCATGTCGATGAGGGCGAGACCGGCGACGGCCACCGCGGTCAACGCCTCCATCTCGACGCCCGTCCGGTCGGCGGTGCGCACCAGGGCGGTGATCTCGACGGTGTCGGTGGTGGGCTCGAGTTCGACGGTCACCGCGTGCAGCGCGATCGGGTGGCAGAGCGGGATCAGGTCGGGGGTGCGCTTGGCGCCCATGATGCCGGCGAGGCGTCCCACGGCCAGCGCGTCGCCCTTCGGCAGGCCGTCGCGCCGTAGCAGGTCGACCACCTCGGGCGTCGTCCGCAACCGGCCGGCGGCGACCGCCGAACGTCCGGTCACCGCCTTGGCGGAGACGTCGACCATGTGCGCCGCGCCAGCGGCGTCGACGTGAGTGAGCTGCGCGGATTCGGTCACGGCGGCGAGCCTATCTCCTGGGTACGACCGGCCGGAGCGCGCTCACGGCGCGCCGTTTCCGTTCGTCGGCGGTTGGTCCGGGACGGGAATTGCGCTGCCCGACCCGGCCGGTTCGTACGAGCGGCGCTGATTGGTGGTGGGCGTGGACCGCGGTAACGCCGGGTCGACAGTTCATCCGCGAGTTCGGCGAGGGCAACCAGGGGCGCAACCGAATTGCCCGGACCTCGGGCACGATCCACTGCCGCGGAGCTTCGGAGTTGCAGGATGCCTACGGAAAGTTGCAGTTCGTCGGCTCCCAGATCCAGGGCCGCCGTCCGCCACGATTCCGAATCCGACCGGTGTTCATACGATCGTCGGTCGAGGCTCGGGGGATTTCCGGGTGACGATTGCGGCCCGACCGGAGAGGACGAAAATGTGGTTCTGGGCGGCGACACCGCAGGTCAGCTGGGAGCGTGTACCGGATGTCCGAACTCGGGATGATTTTGCGAGCCCATCTCGCCACACTTTGGACAAGTCCTCACGTCGCTTGAGGATCAGCACCGTCAGCGTTACGCGACATGGCAATCGCATAGCGAAAGGGGCCGACAGCGCTCCGCACAGGTTCCATGGACAGAACGTCACAAACCCGCTTCGGCTTGGCTAATGTTGCGCATACCGACATTTATTCCTTCTAATCGTCTCTAGTTGCTCCTAAGCTGCTGTTCCAGAGGGACGGAGACCTCCACGGGAAAGGTCCCGGAATGGCATCGGCACGGAAGGAGCGACGCAATGCGCGGCAGCGACTGGAACTGAGGCTGGGCACGGGACTTACCGGTGCTCCGGGAGTAGGCTGCGAACGGTTGAGGCAGTCACCTGGAGTGGTATGACGCTTCCCCTACGACGCGAGAATGAGACCGATAGGCGGCTCCTGCTGCTCATCGGTCTCGTCGTCGTTCTGGCGGCGCTCATTGTCGTCACCGCGCTGCGGCCCGCACTGACCAGTGCCGCGCCGAAGTCGGCGAACGACGCGGCCGGCCTCGTGATGGTCGCCTTCATGATCGTCGTCGGTACTCTCGTCAAGGCCCGCGTACGGATCAGGTCGACCACCCACTCGATCAGCTGGAACGAGACGGCGATAGTCATCGGTGTCGCCATCGCCCCCACGTCGTGGGTGGTGCTCTGCACCGCGGTCGGGATCTTCCTCGCCTCGCTGCGCCTGTCCGCGATCAAGGTCGCCTTCGGAGTCGGCAAGAACGTCATCGTCGCCTGGGGCGCCGGGACCGCCCTGACGGCCATGAGCTGGACGTGGCCACCGTCGGGCGGTTGGCGGATGGTGGTCGCGCTGGGCGTCGCCTACCTGGTCGCGGCGCTGCTGGACGACCTTCTGGCGATCCCCGTCATCGCGCTCGCCTCCGGCACGAAGATCGCCCGCAACTTCCGGAGCAACCTCGACCTCCGGCTCGGCGGCTTCGCCGTACGGTTCCTGGTCGCCGTCTGCACCCTGCTCATCCTGCAAGCCGCCCCGCGGTTCCTGCTGGCCGTGCCGCCGCTCGTGCTCAGCCTGCACCTCGCCTACTCCGCTCGTATCCGCGCCCGGACCGAGCAGCAGGCCTGGCAACGCCTCGCCCGGGCCACCGACGCGCTCAACGTGGTCGACCTGGACAAGGTCCTCACGACCGCGGTCATCCAAGCCGCCGAACTCTTCTCCGCCGACGAGGTGGAGATCGAGCTACGCGAAGAGTCCCGGACCGTACGCGGCGGCGCCGACCGCCTCGTCGCGTACGACGGTCGGGAGGCCGAGCCCGCACCGGTCGACGGGACGGTGGTGCCGGCACCGCTGGAGGGACACGACCGCACCGCCGACGTCGGCGTGCTGCGGCTACGGTTCCGTGGCCCGGTACAGCTCTCCGAGCGGGAGCAGTACACGCTGCGCACCTTCGCATCGGCGCTCTGCACCGCCGTACGCAACGCCCAGGCGTACGCGGAACTCGCCCGCGTCGCCGACGAGCACGCGTACGCCGCGAGCCACGACGCGCTGACCGGGCTGGCAAACCGGCGGCACCTGCTCGAACAGGGCACCGAGCAGCTCAGCACGAAGCACGCCGACGGCGTGACCGCCCTGGTGCTGATCGACCTCAACCACTTCAAGGAGATCAACGACACGCTCGGCCACGCCGCCGGCGACCAGGTGCTCGTGCAGGTGGCGGCGCGGCTACGCGACGCCGCCCAGGGCGACGACCTGGTGGCGCGGCTCGGCGGCGACGAGTTCGCCGTGCTCCTGCGCGGCCTGCCCGCACCAGCGGTCGCCGCGCACCGGGCGGAGACACTGCTCGCCGCCCTGCACGAGCCGATCGACCTCGACGGGATGCGGATCAGCGTCGAGGCGAGCGGGGGCATCGCCGCCGCGCCGGCCGCCGGCGGGATGCCCGAACTGCTCCGCCGCGCCGACGTGGCCATGTACCAGGCCAAGCGGGCCGGCCAGCGCATCTCCACGTACGCCCCGACCCGGGACACGGCCGACCTCAACCGGCTCACGCTCGGCGGCGAGCTGCCCCGCGCCGTCGCCGACCACGAGTTCACGGTCAACTTCCAGCCCATCGTCGACCTGGGCACCGGCGAGATCACCAGTGCCGAGGCGCTCGCCCGCTGGCACCACCCCACGCACGGGCTGATCGACCCGCTGCGCTTCCTGGAGGCCGTCGAGCGCTCCGGACTGCTGCCGGCCTTCGCCGAGGCGATCCTCGACCAGGCGCTCATCGCCGCGAAGACCTGGCGGGAAGACGGCTTCGACGTACCGGTCGCGGTGAACGTCTCGCCGCGCAGCCTGCTCGACGCCCGCTTCCCCGGTTCGGTGCTGGCCCGTCTCCGCGCCCACGACCTTCCCCCGGACCAGCTGGTGCTGGAGCTGACCGAGACCCTCACCCTCAGCCAGCTCGACGTGGTCGACCGGGTGCTCAGCCGCCTCCGGGACGAGGGCGTACGACTGGCCCTGGACGACTTCGGCACCGGTTACTCGTCGCTGAGCCTGCTCTCCCGCATCCCGGTGCACGAGTTGAAAATCGACAAGAGCTTCGTCACCGCCATGGAGAGCTCGACCGAGGCCGCCGCGGTGATCCGCTCCACCCTGGATCTCGGCCGCAGCCTCGACCTGACCGTGGTGGCCGAGGGCGTGGAGAGCGAACCACAGCGCCGGGCGCTCTGGCAGCTCGGCTGCGCCGCCGGCCAGGGCCACCTCTTCGCCCGGCCGATGCCCGCGGGCATGCTCCTGGCCGCACTGCACCGCGGCGCCGGCGGCAGCCCCGGACTCTTCGCGCCACCGTTGCACGACGCCGGCGCGGTGATCCGATTCGCCCCCGGTCGCCGTACCGGCGGGCGCGGCCGGGACCGGCTGCCGCACCAGCCCGCCTGACCAAGACGGGGTACGCGAGCGCCGGCCGCGACGACGCGCGACCGGAGGTGTTACGTCAACCGTCTGCCACACTTGCCCGCGTGACCGCCGCAGCCCCGACCCCCCGCTCCCGTGGCTGGCGTGCCCTCGACTCCGCGGGCGGCGGGCTCCCTCTCGACCTCGCCCTGTACGCCGTGTCGGCCGTCTTCGCCGCGATCACCGCCGTCACCTCGACGTTGCTTCCGCACCGTGCGTGGGGTGGCGTCGCTGCGATCGGCTACCTCGTCGCGGCGTCGGCCGTCATCGGCCAACTGCTGCTCCGGCGCCGCCGGCCCGACTCGCCACTCACCGGCCTGGCGGCGCGCTGGACGGTCACCGGTTTCGCCTGGGCGGCGGCCACCCTGCTGCCACTGCTGTGGCAGAGCGCCGAACGGGTGGCCGGACGCACCGACCGGGCACAGGAGGAAGTCCTCGTCGTCGAGCAGGCCGGCACCCGTCTCGCCGAGCACGGCACTCCGTACCTGGGCCACGACGCCATAGCCGCACTGCCCGCCGACGAACGGTTACTCGGCTACACCCCCTACCAGCCGGGCATGGCGCTCTTCGGGCTGCCCCGTGCCGCGGCCGCGGCGTGGTGGACCGACGCCCGGGTCTGGTTCGCGCTCGGCACCGCGGTCGCCCTCGCCCTCGCCGTCGCCGCCCTGCGCGGGCGCACCACGGGCATCGGGCCCGCCGGTCGACAGGACACTGCCGCCGCTCAGCGGTCCGCCGCCCTGCTCCGCGGCGTGCATGCCGCGACCGTACTGCCGATCTGCGCCCTCACCCTGGCCACCGGCGGCGACGACCTTCCCGTGCTCGCGCTCTGCCTGCTCGCGCTCTCTCTCGCGGCGACCGGCCGGGCGGGTCTCGCGGGCGTCGCCGTCGGCCTGGCCGGCGCGCTCAAGCTCTTCGCCTGGCCGGTCGCCCTCGTCCTCATCGTCTGGGGCGCGACCCGGCGGGCCGGTCTCCGGGTGACCGCCGGGGCGATCGGGCTGCCCGTCGCGGCCCTGCTGCCCGCCCTGCTGGTCGACCGGGACGCCCTCGTCGAGAACGTGCTCCGCTTCCCTCTCGGGCACGGGCTGGTGACCAGCCCCGCGCAGTCGCCCTTCCCCGGGCAGCTGATCGCGGCCGGGCTGCCCGGCGGCCGGGTGATCGCCGCCGGGCTGCTGGTCGCCGCGGGTGTCGCGATCGCCGTACGGCTCGTCCGCCGGCCGCCGCGCACCGCCTTCGCCGCCGCACTCGTCTGCGGGTACGGGCTGCTCGTGGCGATCGCGCTCATGCCGTCGACCCGGTTCGGGTACCTGCTCTACCCGATCGCCCTGCTCGTCTGGGCGCCCGCCCTGCGGAACCTGGACTCACCGGCCGCGAACCCGGCTCTTTCCGTGAACTGGCAGGCAGTGGAGCGTGGCAGGGCGTAGACCTGAGTCATGACGACCTACCGCGACCGCGCCGAGGCGGGCCGGATGCTCGCCGACCAGCTCACCGGACTGATCGGCGAACCGGACGTCACAGTCCTCGGCCTCGTACGCGGTGGCGTACCGGTGGCGCAGGTGGTCGCCGAACGACTCGACGCGCCACTGGATGTGCTGGTCATCCGGAAGCTCGGTATGCCCTGGGCCCGCGAGGTCGCGTTCGGAGCGCTCGGCCCGAACGGCGTGCAGGTGCTCAACGAGCACGTGGCCAGCCAGCTCAGCGCGGAGGACATCGCCGCGACCAACCGCCGCGAGCAGGCCGAACTGGAGCGCCGCGAGGAGCTCTACCGCACCGGGCGTCCACCGCTGGACCTCGCCGGTCGCGCCGCCGTGATCGTCGACGACGGTCTGGCCACCGGCGCCACGGCCCGCGCGGCCGTCGAGGTCGCCCGTCAGCTCGGTGCCCGGCGGGTGATCGTCGCCGTACCCGTCGGCTCCCGCGAGGCGAAGCAGGCCCTGGCCGCCGAGGCGGACCAGGTCGTCTGCGTGCAGTGCCCGCCGGAGTTCATCGCCGTCAGCGCCTACTACGAGGACTTCCACGAGGTGGAGGACGAGGAAGTCGTGCAGACGTTGACGGCAACTGCGTGACCTGACCAGGTACCTTCGGGTGATGAGTCTCACCTGTCCCAAGTGTCACGGAGAAATGCGCCAGTACGAACGCAGCGGCGTCGTCATCGACCAGTGCAGCGAGTGCCGAGGCATCTTCCTCGACCGCGGCGAGCTGGAGAAGCTGTTCGAGGCGGAGGCGAACTGGAACCGCCAGCAGGCCGCCACCGCTCCGGCCGGTGCGGGTGGCCACGCCCAGCCGGCCCACCAGCCGGCCGGCTACCCGCCGCCCCCACCCGCCCCGCAGCAGCCCGGTTACGGCGCCGTACCGCCGCCTCCGCCGCCTGCGCACGGCTACCCGCCGGCACCGGCGTACGGCCACGGGCAGCAGCACCACGGCTACCACGGGCACTACCGGAAGAAGAAGCACAAGAGCTTCCTCGACGACTTCTTCGGCTGAGCCCGCCCTGCGAGGGAGGCGGCTTCTTCGGCTGAACCCGCCCCGATAGGGGTTCGGCGGCCGGCCCGACAGATCCGGGCCGGCCGTCCGGTCGTGATCGGCGGGCCGGCGACGGGTCGGCTCCCGCTTAGCGACCGGGACCGGTCGGAGCTGGACGACCTGGCCGACCGCTTTCCGCTGCTCGGCTGAGCCCGGCGAACCGGTCGCTCAGACGATCGCCATGTCGACGAAGCGCGACAGGTGCAGCTGAGCGGCGACGGTCACCGTGTCGGTCGGCCCGTTCCGGTGCTTGGCGACGATGAAGTCCGCCTCACCCGCCCGCGGCGACTCCTTGTCGTAGTAGTCGTCGCGGTGCAGCAGGATCACGACGTCGGCGTCCTGCTCGATCGAGCCCGATTCACGCAGATCGGACAGCTGTGGCCGCTTGTCCGTGCGCTGCTCCGGGCCACGGTTCAGCTGGCTTACCGCGATCACCGGGCACTCGACCTCCTTGGCCAGGAGCTTGAGGCCCCGGGACAGGTCCGCGACCTCCTGCTGGCGGCTCTCGGTGCGCTTCGGTGAGGTCATCAGCTGGAGATAGTCGACGACGATCAGTTTCAGGTCGTGCCGCTGCTTGAGCCGACGGGCCTTCGCGCGGATCTCCATCAGGTTCATGCTCGGCGTGTCGTCGACGAAGAGCGGGGCCTCACTGATCTCGCCCATGCAGCGGGCAAGCTTGGTCCAGTCGTCGTCGGAGAGCTGGCCGCTACGCAGCACGTGCAGCGGGACGCGAGCCTCGGCCGAGAGCAGTCGCATGACGATCTCGACCTTGCTCATTTCCAGCGAGAAGATCGCGGATGCCTGGTTGGCGCGGATGGCCGCGTTCCGGGCGAAGTCCATGCTCGCCGTCGACTTCCCCAGACCGGGCCGGCCGGCAACGATGATCAACTGGCCGCCGTGCAGGCCGTTGAGCAGGCGGTCCAGATCGGTGAAGCCGGTCGGCACACCGGTCATCACTCCGCCCTGCGCGCCCACCGCCTCGATCTCGTCGAGCGTCGGCTGGAGCATGTCGGCCAGGACTGCGAAGTCCTCGCTGACCCGACGCTCGGTGACGTCGTACACGGCCTGCTGGGCGAGGTCGACGATGTCGTCGACCTCGCGGCTGCCGCCGGCCGCCGTGCCGTAGCCGAGTTGGACGATTTTGGTGCCGGCCTCGACCAGTCGACGGAGCACGGCCCGCTCGCTCACGATGCGGGCGTAGTAGGCAGCGTTGGCGGCGGTCGGCACGGCAGCCATGCAGGTGTGCAGGTAGGGCGCACCGCCGACGCGGGCCAGGTCACCGGAGTCGGCCAGTGCCGCAGCGACGGTGATCGCGTCGGCGGGCTCGCCCCGGCCGTAGATCTCGAGGACCGTGTCGAAGATCGTGGCGTGCACCGGCCGGTAGAAGTCGTTGGTCTTCAGGATCTCGACGACGTCGGCGATGGCGTCCTTGGAGAGCAGCATGCCGCCGAGGACGCACTGCTCGGCGGCCACATCCTGCGGTGGGGTGCGCTCGAACTGGCCGTCCTGCTGGGTGGGCACCTGGGGCTGCCGCTCGGCTCGCGGCTCCGCCCGCCTGTCGTCGGTGACCGACACGGTTCCCCCCTCCGCTGCGTCGGATCCTCGCCCCGGCTCCATCGTCCGGGTGCGACACTCCTGCCGACCGGGCCGGGCGATCGGGGGTCATCGCACGGGTGGTCGGGGGCCAACGATACGGAACCCGAGCTCAGCGACTCAACACCGGCGGTGGACGAGCCTCGGGACAACCTGTGGACACCGAAGGGCGGGCATGTGCGCAGCGTGTGCACAGGCTGTGGACAACCGTTGGGGAATTCCCCCACTCACCGGCTTTGAGCTGGGATTATGCGATCCCCAGGCTGTGGACGAGAAGTTTTCGGTCGGATCGGCACACCCGCCGTCCCGTACTATCTCCACCGGACGGCCACACCTGGGCAGCGGATTGCGCCTACGGGTTGAGAAGGGTCACGCTCCGGCCGTGAGTTACCGGGACTGGGGACGCGGGGAGAGCAGCCCGCACGCGCGTGAGCCGATCGCCTCGTGGGACGAAGCCCTCGCACCCGCCCCGGCCGATCCATACCTTCCCGATCAAAGCCCGAGTACGCCGAGCCGCCGCCAGGCGTGCGACCGGCAGCAGGACGAGCCCGTCGACGCCTACCTGCCACGGTGGGCGATCGACTCCGGGATCCGCCGGCCGGACGGCGGCGGGCGCCATGCCGCACCGGACGACGACGGTGACGGCGCGGCTCGGCCGAACTTCGATGGAGCTTGGCGCACCGGCCGCGCGGGCAGCCGACGACGGGCGTACGAGATCGATTGGCGGGATGCGCCGTCTCCCGAGTCAGAGCACACCGCCGAGTGGACGTTCGACCGCCCGCAGGAGCAGGGATACGTGGGTAGCCGGCGCGCCGACCCGGCGGACGACGGGTCGTTTCCCGGCGCGATCGCGGCTCGCCGACCTCGACGTTCACCGGCCGGACGGCCGCAGGTGAGCTGGTCCGGCGGCGAGGAGTTCTCGACGCGGGACCCCACCGAGCATCGGGAGCGGGACCGACCGGGCCGACGGACGCGGCGGGCGGCGAAGGGGGAGCCGCGGCCGGCCGTCGACACGTGGGACCGGACGGCGCGACGCGGCGAGGAGGCGGAGCCGGCGCTCCAGCCGGCGGTCGACCCGTGGGACGCGTCCGGGGTACAAGTCGTCCCGGCGGCCGAGGTTGACCCGTGGGACGCCTCGGGAGTGCATGTGTGGCCGGCGGTGGGCGGTGACCGTGGGCACGGCACCGGCCGCTGGGCGCAGCCGGACCACACCGGCGAATGGGAGCGGTACGCCGACGTGGACCGATGGGACCGGACGGAGTCACCCCGCTCCCCACTGGCCGTCGAGGGGCCGGAGAGCCCGGGCTGGTCAGGGCGGGACGAGGGCTTCCGGCCGGGGACCGGGCCGACGGGTGAAGATCCGCGTTGGATGGATCCGGCGACGTCGGCACCGCGCTCGCCGGCGGTGACGTACAGCGCACCGCGGCCGCGGAGCAGGCCGGGCGCGTACGGGCCGAGCCGGCGGCGTACCGATCCCATCGGCGCACCCCGAGGCACGGGGCGAACGCCGCCGCGCCGGCGGGTCGATACGGTCGCGTCGAACGACTGGACGCGGCGCATCGAGACGACCTGCTCGACCCGGATCGGGGCGGAACGCTCCGACCGCTGCTCTACACCACGGCGTGCTACCTGATCCCCGCCGTTCTGATCTTCGCCTGGTTGCTGACCCTCGACGCACAGCCGCCGGCTGGCCCGCGCCGCACCGTGTCCGCCGGCCCCGCTTCGGCGGGTGGGCCGCGGTGCGTTAGCGGTCTGAAAAGGCCAGGGCCCGCACCGATCGCTCGGTGCGGGCCCTGGTCGTGGTGCGTGGCGCGTCAGGCCTCGACGACGTTCAGGTTGAACGAAGCCGTGACCTCCGGGTGCAGCTTGATCCGCACCGGGTAGGCACCGGTCGACTTGATGTGACCGGGCACCTCGAGACGACGCCGGTCGAGGGCCGGACCGCCGGCGGCCTTGACCGCGTCGACGATCTCGGCCGGGGTGACCGAGCCGAAGAGTCGCCCGCCGTCGCCGGCACGGGCCTTGAGGCTCACCTTCAGGCCTTCGAGCTGGCCCTTCACCTCGTTGGCGTGGCCGAGGTCGCGGATCTCCCGGGCCGAGCGGGCCCGCTTGATCAGGGTGACCTGCTTCTCCGCGCCCTTGGTCCAGGCGATCGCGAAGCCCTGCGGCAGCAGGTAGTTACGGCCGTAGCCGTCCTTCACCTCGACGATGTCGCCAGGGGCACCGAGGCCGGAAACCTCCTGGGTAAGGATGATCTTCATTTCGGCGCCTCCTCTCAGCGGGTGGTGGCCGTGTACGGCAGGAGCGCCATCTCACGGGCGTTCTTGACCGCACGGGCGATCTGCCGCTGCTGCTGCGAGGTCACGCCGGTCACCCGCCGAGCGCGGATCTTGCCGCGGTCGGAGATGAACTTCCGCAGCAGCGCGGTGTCCTTGTAGTCGATGTAGGTGATCCCGTCCTTGTCGAGCGGGTTCACCTTCTTCTTCGGCTTGCGAAGTGCCGCAGCCTTGGCCATTGCTCTTGCTCCTGGTTTGCGATCACGGGCGCTCGGCGCCATTAGAACGGGGGCTCCTCATCAAAAGATCCGCCGCCCGAACCGGAATGCGAGGGGGCGGGCGCAGCCGAAGCCCAGGGGTCGTCGAAGTTGCCTCCGCCGCCCTGGCTACCACCGCCACCACCGCCGCCGAAGCCGCCGCCGCTGCCGCTACCGCCGGAGCGGGCCATCTTCTGCACCTTCGCCGTGGCGTAGCGCAGCGACGGGCCGATCTCGTCGACCTCGAGCTCGATGACGGTGCGCTTCTCGCCCTCGCGGGTCTCGTAGGACCGCTGCCGCAGCCGGCCGGACACGATCACTCGGGCGCCCCGCTGGAGCGACTCGGCGACGTGCTCGGCGGCTTGACGCCAGACGGTGCACGCGAGGAACAACGGCTCGCCGTCCTTCCACTCGCCGGACGCCCGATCCATGAACCGGGGCGTCGAGGCGACGCGGAACTTGGCGACCGCCGCCCCGGAGGGGGTGAACCGCAACTCGGGGTCATCGGTCAGGTTGCCGATGACCGTGATGGTGGTGTCTCCTGCCATGACCATCTCCTCGCGCACTCATCGTCTCGTCGTACAGGCTCTCAGAGCCGTACGACAGCGTGGATGAGGCTGATCCGGGCGAACCGGGTTGGATACGCTCAGCGCATTTCCGGCCGGATGACCTTGGTGCGCAGCACGGACTCGTTGAGTCGCAGCTGACGGTCCAGCTCGGCCACCGCCGCAGGCGTCGCCTGCAGGTCGATGACGGCGTAGATGCCCTCGGCCTTTTTGTTGATCTCGTACGCGAGGCGCCGGCGGCCCCACACGTCGGTCTTCTCCACCGAGCCACCCGCGGTCCGGATCACGTTCAGGTACGTGTCGAGCGACGGGGCGACGGTGCGCTCCTCGAGGCTGGGGTCGAGGATCACCATGATCTCGTAATGACGCAAGACGTGCTCACCTCCTGTGGGCTAAGCGGCCACGGTCCTTCCGTGGCAGGAGGTCGTGCGTCGTGGACCGCTCCGGGATCGGGGGAACCCGTCCGGACGCGGACAACCGGACCAGGATACCCGGTCCGGACGATCAAGCCCGGGGTGGTAGTACGGCCGTCGAGCCGAAGCCGCCGCGGGCGCGCGTCGTATGCGCGGCGAGGTACCGACCCAGCGCGACCCGGACCATGCCGCATGCTCCGCACCCGGCCCGGCCGACCGGTGCCGTCCGGCCGGCGGCCGGCTCCCGCCGGGTGAACGCCGACGGGGCCCGCGCCGAGCACCAGGCTGGCAGCGGGCCCCGTCAACGAGGCCGCGGGGCGTCCCGTCCGCATTCCTTGGGTGGGACCTGGGGAGGAACGACCACACCGATGAGGTTGGACCGGAGACGCCCCGCGGAGCTTTATCGTGTTGTTACCTGACGATACAACGGCTCTCGTCACTTGTTGGGGGGATTGGCACAATTTTCGGCGAACTTCCGATGCTTCCGTCTTCGCTCAGGGCAAACCCCCGCCACGCCGGGCCGCATGACGAGGGAGCCCCACACCAGGGACGGCGGGTCGTCCGTCGCGGTCCGGGCCTTCACCGGCGGCGAGCCGACGGGCCGGAGCGGCGGGATCCAACCTTCCATCCCACCTCATCAACGATCGCCGGACCCTCCGGTGACGACGCGAGACACCGACTCGCTCCCGCCGTGATTCCCCCCGTCGGACGCTCGACGTAGGCTCGCCTGCATGCGTATCGGAGCCCACGTCGATTCGACCGACCCGCTCGCGGAGGCGTCCGCCCGAGAAGCCGACGCCGTGCAGTTCTTCCTCTCCGACCCTCAGGGATGGAAGGCACCGAAGTCCCGAGAGGACGCCGAACGGCTGCGCAGCGCCGAGGTCGACATCTACGTACACGCGCCGTACGTCATCAACGTGGCGACCCTCAACAACCGGATCCGGATTCCCAGCCGCAAGCTGCTGCTCGCCCACGCCACCGCGGCCGCCGACGTCGGCGCGAAGGGGCTCGTCGTACACGGTGGGCACGTCAACTCCGGCGACGACCTGGCGGTCGGCTTC
Organism: Micromonospora sp. NPDC005367; assembly: GCF_040606825.1. Taxonomy (NCBI): domain Bacteria; kingdom Bacillati; phylum Actinomycetota; class Actinomycetes; order Micromonosporales; family Micromonosporaceae; genus Micromonospora; species Micromonospora sp. NPDC005367. The sequence goes on from NZ_JBEXFP010000005.1 coordinate 141,419, forward strand.
GACAACTGGCGCAAGACCTTCGCGTACGCGGCGGAGTCCGGCGGGTTCAAGGTGCCGGTGCTGATCGAGAACACGGCCGGTGGCGAGAACGCCTGCGCGCGCCGGCTCGACACGCTCGCCCGGCTCTGGGACGCCGTCGCCGACTACGAGGTGGGTTTCTGCCTGGACACCTGCCACGCGCACGCCGGCGGTGAGGAGCTGTTGGGCCTGGTCGACCGGGTCAAGGCGATCACCGGACGGATCGACCTGGTACACGCCAACAACTCCAAGGGAAGCTTCGGCTCCGGTCAGGACCGGCACGACAACCTCGGGGGCGGCACGATCGACCCCGACCTGGTAGTGGCGGTGATCCGGGCGGCCGGAGCACCTGTGGTGGTGGAGACTCCGGGCGGTACGGCCGGCCAGGCCGACGACATCGCCTTCCTTCGTGAGCAGCTCGGGACGGAGCGCCCCGCGGCATGACGACCGGACAGTCGGAAACCGGTGGCGCGCCCGCGCCGGCCGGCGACAGCCAACGACCCACGAGCGGCTCCGCGCCGCGCCCGGCAGGCGATGCCGGAACGGGGAACGGCCGCACGGGCGCGGCCGACAACGGGGACGGGACCGCGCGGGGAACCGACCGGGCGGCCGGGGCGACCGCGGGTGGCCCGGGAGCCGCCGCGGCCGGGCTCACGACCGTCGGCTCGGCCTCCGATGCCCCCAGGGCCGGTACGAACGGCATGGCAACCGTCGGCGCGGCTGACGCGGGCCACGGAACCGCCGCGAACGGCAAGGCCACGGCTGATCGGGCCGACGAGCCCGGCAGCACCGAGGGGATCGGCACGCCCGGCAAGGCCGGCGCCGATGAGAAGACCGGCACGAAGGCCGACCCCGGTGCCGGGGGCGAGGCAGGCGACCGACCGACGGACAAGGCCGCCGCCACAGAGGCCGACAAGAAGGCAGGCGACGAGAAGGCGGGCGAGACGGCCGACCCCGGTGCCGGGGGCGAGGCAGGCGACCGACCGACGGACAAGGCCGCCGCCACAGAGGCCGACGAGAAGGCGGGCGAGACGGCCGAGGAGGCCAAGGACCCGTGGAACGCCTTCGGGCCCGCGCCGGAGGTGGTGCCGAGCCGACCGCGCCGGGCGGTCCGCGCCGTCGGACGCTTCGTGATCCACGAGTGGACACTGGCGACGCTCGGGGCGCTCGCCCTCGCGGTGCTGATGACGTGGCCGACGCTGCGCTACCCGCTCTACACGCTGCCGCAGGACACCTGGGATCCGAGCCTGCAGGCCTGGCAGATGGCCTGGTCCGGGCACATCCTGCTGGCCAACCCGGCCCAGCTGTGGCAGTCCAACAGTTTCTTCCCGGAGCTGTGGAGCTTCGCGTTCTCCGACACGCTGCTCGGCTACGCCCCGGCGGGCATGATCGGCACCGGCCCCGAGGCCGCCGTCCTCCGCTACAACATCATGTTCGTGCTGGCGCACGCGCTCGCCACGTTCGGGGCGTACGCGCTGGCGCGGCAGCTCGGCTCGGGGCGCACGGGCGCGGCGGTGGCCGGGGTGGCCTACGCGTACGCCCCCTGGCTGCTGTCCCAGGCCGGCCACCTGCACGTGCTCTCCAACGGCGGCATTCCGTTGGCGCTCGCCATGCTGGCACGCGGCCACGGCTGGTCGCTCCGGCACGGTTACCGGCCCGAGCTACGACACGACGGCTGGGTCTACGTCGGCTGGCTCGTGGCGGCCTGGCAGCTGAGCCTCGGCTTCGGCATCGGCCTGCCGTTCGTGTACTTCCTCGGCGCCGCAGTGCTCGTCACCGCGGTCATCTGGTACGTCCGGCGGACCTGGTTCTGGGCGGTACGACGACCGTTCGGTACCCGGCTGCTCGTCGCCGACCTGGTCGGCGGGGCGCTCTTCGCCGCCGTCGGCGTGCTGATGGCGATCCCCTACTTCAAGGTGACCGAGCTGCACTCGAACGCCGAACGGTCGATCGGCGACATCGCCCTCTTCTCCCCGCCCGCCTCCGGCTTCGTCACCGCGCCGGCGGAGTCGCGGATCTGGGGTGGGCTGCACGAGGGGGCGCGAGCGGCGCTGCCCTGGCACCCGGAGATGACGCTGCTACCCGGCTTCGTGCTCTACGCCCTGGCCGCGGGCGGCCTCTTGTTCTCGGTCTGGAAGCTGCGGCACCGTCTGCTGCTGCTCGCCGGTGTGCTGGGCACGATGGTGCTCGCCATGGGCACCCGCTTCTTCGGGGGCACCTGGACCTACGTGCCGCTGTTCGAGCACCTGCCCGGCTGGAACGGGCTGCGTACGCCGGGCCGGCTGATGCTCTGGGCCACGCTGCTGCTCTGCCTGCTGGCGGCGGGCGCGGTCACGGCTCTCACCGAGCGGGTGTACGACCTCGCCAGGCAGCGGATCCCGTCCTGGCCCGGCCCGTGGCTGCGGCTGGCCACCCTGCTGCCGTTGCTGCTGGTGGCGGTCGAGGGTCTGAACACCACGCCGCACCCGGTGGCCCCGACCCAGCCTGCCGCCATGCGCCTGGTCGACGGCCCGATGCTCGTGCTACCGAGCAACCAGAGCCTCGACCAGCACGTCATGCTCTGGTCCACCACGCACTTCCAGGACATCGTGAACGGGGGCAGTGGCTTCACCCCGAAGCAGTTGGACGAAGTCCGGCGGGTGACCCAGACGTTCCCCGACCAGACCAGCGTCGACTACCTGCGCACGCTGGGCGTACGCAACGTGGTGCTGCTACGCGACCAGATCGCCGGCACGCCGTGGGAGATGTCCGTCGACAGTCCGGTGGACTGGCTCGGCATCACTCGGGAGGAGATGGGCGACGCGGTGGTCTACCGGCTCTCGCCCGGCGAGTCGTCGGCCACTCCCCAGCCGCAACCGACCCCGTCCGGCCAGCCCGGACTGCCGACGAACCTACCCACCGGACTGCCGACGAACCTCCCGAGCGGACTACCCACGAACCTCCCGAGCGGACTACCCACGAACCTGCCGACGGCGCTGCCCACGAACCTACCGACCGGGTCTGGCGGGCGATGACGATCCGGTGATCCGGTCGTGCGGACATGGTGCCAGGTGATGTGAAGCTTCCTGCAATGAACGGGGCCGGCACCAAGACGGCCCCGCGAAGCGGGAGGAACCACCATGAAAGCGCGAATCCGAACCATCCTCGCCGGGCTCGCCACGCTGGCCGCCCTTGCCGTCGCCACCCCGGCGGAGGCGGCAACCGCCGCTCCCCTCGGCACCGCCGCGAACCCGTTCACCGTCTCGGCCACTTCGGGCTGCGGATCGAGCTGCGACGGCAAGGACCCATCCGTGTACGCCATCTACTACAACGGCCGAATCACTACCTGCTCGGCCGACGCGATCACCGCGCGGGTCAACACCAACGGCATCAACCTGGAACTGCGCTACAGCGCAATCTGCCGCACAGCCTGGACCCGGGTCCCCAACGACTTCTACTACCCGTACATCCGGAGCTACTACCCCGACGGCCGGCTCCGCGTCGAGTACAACGGCTTCGAGGGCGCCTACTACTCGCAGATGGTCAACGACGCGAACCTGCTCGCCGAGGCGCGCGCCTCGGCCGGCCCGACGACCTGGTGGACCGACAAGTACTGAGTCGGTAGCGGGCAACACCGGACCAGGCGGCGCAACTCTGCGCCGCTCGGTCCCTCGTCATCCGTCCGGGACTTCCAGACGCGCTCCGGCTGATCGGATCCACGGCCGTGGTCCGGTGATGTGGCGATCATGATCCCGCAATGAGCAGGTGGTTGATGCTGCCTCACTGGTAGCGCCGTCAACACATCGCGGCGCGACCGGTCTCGAAAAGAGGGGATTAGGTTGAAGCAGCGGGTAGTAACAAGACGATGGCTTACGGCGGCATGCCTCGCCGCCGCCGTCCTGGCCGTTCAGCCGACGTCGGTGCACGCCGAGCAGCGAAGCGCGCCCACACCGGAACCCGCCGGGCGGCCCGCAGAGGCACCGTCGGAGTCCGGCGACCACGGAGGCGTCACGCCCGCGCAGCGGGCGCGCATGGCCAGCGAGGAGCCGCTGGTCCAGGCGGCGTTGCGGATCCGCCAGGCTGCCCAGGCAACCAAGGGTTCCGGATTCGCCGGCGTAGCGTTGCGCAAGGGGACGGTGACCGTCTACTGGAAGGGACCTCTGCCGTCGGCCAGTCGGAAGATGATCGACCAGGAGGCGGCCAAGGTGCCGGTCGCGGTACGGCCGGCCGCACACTCCGCTCAGGAGTTGTCCAGGGCCGCCGACGAGATCGGCCGGAAACTCCGCGCTGCCGGGGACCGCTCGGTCGTCTCGATCGGCTATCCGGTGACCGGAGCCGGCATCACCGCCACGGTGGCCGGGACGAAGACTCCGACCGCCCTCGCGGACGCCCAGGTGCCCGTGACGTTGGCCCGGACCGCGACGAAGATCGTCAAGCCTGCTTCGCAGAGCACAGCGCCGCGCCCCCGGGCGGGCTCACCAGCGGTGCCGGGCACTGCCCGCACGACCGGCGCCGGCGACCGGGTGAGCGCGCTTGCCCTCGGCAACTGGCCGAACCCGAGCCGACAGGACGACGCCGTCCCCGCCTGGGGCGGGGCGCACGTCATCAACTCCGACGCGACCGGCGGGAACCACGGCTGGAAGACCCGGGCCGCAGGCACCAACGAAGTGATCGATGTCGACAACCGGTACCACTGCACCTCCAGCTTCCCGGTGCTGTTCGGCACCCAGGAGCTGATGGTCGGGGCGTTGAGCTGCGGAGGTCCTCACCGCACATTCGTCGATCCGAGCGGCGACGTCGTGAACACTCCGACGACCGGCATCGGGGTCGATGCCACCTCCGGCGTCTCGTTGACCATCCCTAAGGGCGGAGCCGAGCCGTACCTCTACATAGATGACCCGTGGAGCCAGACAGGCTGGCAGATCGGTGGCTGGGAGGCTCCGGTCGCCGGCCAGAGCGTCTGCATCTCCGGTGCCGAGCGTGGAGTCTTCTGCGAGGCCGAGATCGACGACGAGGTCGGCACGGAAACCGCGTACATCCCGACCTCCCAGGGTGACTCCAATGAAACCCACAACATGACCAACATCAGCACTCACTACCATGGCGGACCGATCTGGGACGGTCGGCGCCCCTTCAAACTCGCCGATGGCAGTGAGTGCAATGCGTACGAGTACCTGAAGGAAGTTGACGAGATCGGCTGCAGCGCAGTGCCGCTCGGGCCCGGCGACATGGGCGCCGCCGTCTTCACACTGGCCGCCGGCACCACGACCGGCGTGACCATCAAGGGCATCCTCGTTCATCAGCACGACGGTGACGGCCAAAACCCGTACAGCTATCACATGGTCGGGTCCGACAGGATCGCCGCCGTTTACGACGTCACCCCGCTGACCTCGAGGAATGACCGGCCGTGACGAACGAGAAGAGAGCGATGAGTGTGATCGGCAGGCTCGGACGCCGTCCGGGTAAGCCTATGGCGGTGCTTGCGGCGACTGCGGTCGGCCTTGCGCTGTTGTGGGTCCCGCCAGCGCAGGCGAAGCCACAGCCGGTGCCTCGGGCGACGGCCGTCGGGGCGGTGGCTCCTGCAGAACGGGACCGGGTGATCGGTACGGGGTGGCATTCGTCGCCGGACCGGGCCTGGACCACCGCCGGGGATGCGGAGGGCTTCCACGTTCTGGTCGCGGAGGCGGCCGACGGCTACACGTGGCACAGAATCGCCACCCTTCGCGAGAACGGGTTCGACACCGACCGTTGGATCGGCAACGCCTGCGTCACCGGCTCGGGGCGCCGTGTCGTGGTCGTGTACGCACCCCGTACCTTTACGAACAAGGCCGAGCTCAGTGCGCGCGGTGGTTTCACCGCCATCGTCGACCTGGCGACCGGCGCGGTGACGAAACTGTCGGTCACCACCAGCCTCGCCTACTTCAATCCGGGCTGTGGCGCGGGAGAGGCGGTGGCACTGACGCAAGAAGGTGATGAGGCGCGGCCCGGCACCCGGCTGCTGCGGCTGGACGCAGATCAGGTGGAGCTGGGGCCGAAGGTGACGGTGAAGGGCCAGATGACGTCGGCCGTTCCGGTCGAAAACGGTTTTGTCGGTGCGCTGGGTGCCTACCTGACGAAGGTCGACGGCAAGGGGGGCACCACCAAGCTCGCCGAGGCGAGCAACGTACCCTTCGCGATCCGGCCCGACGGTGCGGGTGGCGTCAACTACCTCGAACTCGACGGCGCCTCGATGCGGGCCCGTCGGCTGGCCAACGGCAGGCAGGTCACACTGGCCGAGGGCGGTCTGGGCTCCTTTGGGCTCGAACGCGGTGCTGGCGGGCGCGTCTTCCTGACCGGTGAACCGGCCAACGTCGGATCACTGCCCGGAATCGTGCAACAGCTCGACGTACCGGCCAGGGCGGAGGTTTCCACTACCGGCCGGCTCGCTTTCGAGCGGACGATGACCGCCGAGGAGACACTTCCGGGCAGCATCCCTCCCGCGGGTGGAGTCCCGGTCCGGCTGCAGGCGGTGGTGCCGCAGACCCAGAAGTCGGTCTCCTTCCAGGTGGCGCCCGCCCCCGTCGCTACAGCAGGGTCGGCCGAAGCCAGCCCGGCGTTGGGCAGCCCCCGACCGGCCACCGCACGCCAGGCGAACGCGACCTCCCGGACGGCTGTTCCCAGGGGTGCGACCACGGACGTCGACTTTCCCGAGTTCGACCCACAGGACCCGGACCCCACGTGTGCAGTGCCGCGCAACGACATGCGGACGCTCGCTTACCATCCTCGTCCTCGCCAGGTGGAGTGGGCGGTCGACTACGCCATCTTCGATGCACTCACCGAGGTCCGTCCGGCGAACTTCAAGAAGTTCGGACTGCCGGCGTACTCCCCTCAACAGCTCTTCGAGCCGCACACGCTGGTCAGCGGCGGGCACGTCGCGGCCCAGGTCATGCTCGGTATTCTCGCTCAGGAGTCGAACCTCTGGCAGGCGTCGCAGACCGAGTCCGGAGAGTACGGCAACCCGCTCATCGGCAACTACTACGGACGCAGCTACTACGACGACGACACCAGCGACGACTGGCGGATCCACTGGGACGAGGCGGATTGCGGCTACGGTATCGGGCAGGTGACCGACGGCATGCGGATGGCTGGCAAGGAAAAGCCGGGCGAGCAGGCGCGACCGCCGATCCACCAGCGGGCCATCGCACTGGACTACGCGGCCAACATCGCCGCGTCGCTACAGATCCTTCAGGAGAAGTGGAACCAGACCTACTCCAACGGCCTCATCATCAACAACGGCGATCCAACCAAGATCGAGAACTGGTACTTCGCGGCGTGGGCGTACAACAGCGGCTTCTACCCCTCCAAGGGTGACGGTTCGCCGTGGGGCGTGGGCTGGAGCAACAACCCAATCAACCCTCGGTACGACCCGACCCGCCACCCGTTTTTGGACGTGGCAGATCCGCGCGACCTCGACGACAACGTTCCGGTGTTCAGCGACGCGGCGCACCCCCAGGACTGGCCCTACCAGGAGAAGGTCATCGGTTGGGCGGCGCAGTCGATCGACACGGGCGACGACGGGGTGGGCTTCCGCACCGCCTACTGGATCGGCGACCCGCTGGTGGCCAGGTTGCGACGCACCGGGCAGAAGCCAAGGCCGGAACTGTTCTGCAACACCACGAACAACTGCTTCCCTGGGGTTGAGGTGAAGCCGACCGAGCCGGGCACGGAGGAGGAACCACCGGGGCCGTGCATGCACAGCAACAGTGCCGGCCAGTACGACCTGAAGTGCTGGTATCACGAACCGGTCACCTGGAAGGACGACTGCGACGAGAGCTGTGGTTTCGAGGGGATCCGGTACGACGTCCCGGAGAACTACTCTGAGCCGGTGGATGGGACGCACAACCAGCCCCAGTGCAGCGCGGCCGGGCTTCCGTCCAACGCTCTGATCGTCGACAGCGTCACTGAGGGCGTCACCATGCCGCGGTGCGACAACGCGCCGCGCAACGACGGCACCTTCCGCATCTGGTTTGGGCAGGACGCGAACGGCGAGCTGACGTCGAAAATTGATACTCATCAGCTGGATAACGGGTTTGGCGGGCATCACTGGTTCACCCGGGCGCGAGGCTTCGGCCCGTTCCGAGTGCTTGCCACCTGGTGGCCGCCGACCAGTCACACCGGGCGGAGCGGCATCTTCGTCTACATCCCGCCTACGGGTGGGCGGGTAAACGACGCGATCTACGCGGTCGTCACCGGTGACGGCCGAACCAGGATGGTGAAGGTGGATCAGGAGGCGTATCGCGGCTCCTGGGTGTTCCTGGGCAACTTCCAGCTCGGGCCCAACGCCTACGTCGAGCTGGACACGTCGCGTTCAGGAGCCAGCGAGAAGTCGATCAGCATGGACGCGGTGGCATTCGTGCCGGGCGGCGTCTGACCGATGACGCGCTGGGGGTACGTGAGGCGCGTACCCCCAGCGGCGTTCCGTCGGGGGTCAGCCGGCCACCGCTAGCGGTCCGCTCGGCAAAGCGTCGAGCCGCCACCGGGCCGCCAGATCCGCCGCAGGAAGACGCTGGCTGGTTGTGCGGGTGAGTCGCGTCGGCCGTCGATGGCGGCTGTTAACCAGGGCCGCGCGCTTATCTCTTTTCTTCGCGTGCTAGCGAATACCTGGAATCCTGTGAGGGCCGGGCGCGCCGGTGGGTCCGCCGGCACATACGCGACGGCATGCCGCTTCGAATGGAGCGGCATGCCGTCGTCGTTTGCGTTCTTGATGTCAGTTGACGCAGTACTCCATCCACTCACCCAGAGCCGAGTAGTAGAAGTAGAGGCAGCCACGCGGGCTCTGGTTGGCGGCCGCCATCGGCGTCCACCCAGTCTCGCCGGCATACGCGGCGAAGGTCTTCTTGTACGTCACCGAGTTGCCCTTGATGCGGGCCTCGCCCGTCGATCCGTACTGATTCGTGTACCGGGTCCAGTATGCCTGACAGCCGGCGGAATACCTCAGCTCGATGTAGACACCGTTCTTCGCCACGCCGTCCGCCACCGTCGTTCCAGTGCAGCCCAACGAGTTGGGATCCTTACCGTTGCAGGAAAGGTAACCGGATCCGCCACCGTTCCGGCACAGGTCGGGATCGGCTGCTATGCCCGCCCACGCCGCGTTCGGCGAAGCCACGAGGGCACCGGCGGCCAGCACTGTCGCCGCCAGGAAATTCCGCGTTTTCGCAAAGTTCAATAACCGAGACAAAGCGATTTCCCCTCTCACTCGTGGTGATCGGCCCACCGTAATCATCGCGATCATCATTCCCCCATCGACCAGCCACCACGCTCCGCCCCATCCTCATGGCAGGACACCAACGCCATCAGCTGTCTGGGTCAGACAGGCCAGGGCCAGGCTTTCCTCGTCGCTGTCCAGAACCGCTGTGCACGATCGATGGACGCTGTCGGGCCACAGCATGGCGCTCTCGGGCAAGTGGCCTGCTCGTACGCGCTGGATGCTCCGGAAACCAAGCCTCAATTCCTGGGTGAATCGGTACCCGGTCCGCGGGTTTCGACGCCGCGAGAGTGACGTACCGCATCGGCAGCGGATCTGTCGAATCATGAAGGGCACTGGCGCCCTCTCCCGATCCGCCACAGCGCGTATCCAACTCGATCGGAGCGATGAGCGGTCGATGGTGCGGTGATGACCGCCGATGCCAGGCTGACCCAGCCCACCCTGTCCACTCACAACGCCTATCCGCCTCCAAAATCCAGGAATCGGAGGTCACCTATAGAGGGATCACTGCGAGCTACTTCAAACAACGCCCCCTGCATTAATTCGCAGTTCGGACTGCGAATTAATCATTGCCGGGCCACCCCGATATCCGCCTCCCGATGCCGGACCACCCTTGCCGGGTGATGGGCACCGCGGTTCCGTGGTACGCACGGAAAGAACAAGCAAAGGTACGAAGACGCATGCAAAAAAGGGTATTCGTCTCCGCTTTAGGGGGGATAGCGGCCCTCGCAGTGAGCGCCTCACTCCTCGGTACACCACCAACGGCGGCCGCCGCCGTCCCCTCCGCACGCAACTTGTCCAGCGTCCCGTCGGCGGGCCAGCCGGACGCATCAGAACAGGCGGCGCTCACCGAGTCCGTGGTAAAGCCCGGTGACCGCTCTCGGGTCCTGGCAAGCGAATGGCAACGGTCGTCGGATGTCGCTTGGACAACCGCAGGCGATGAGACGGGATTTCATCTGCTGATGGCTCCGGCGGCCGATGCCTACGCTTGGCGTACGGTGGCAACCCTGCGGGAGCCAGGCGTCGAGACCGATCAGTGGATTGGCAACGTCTGCCTGACCGAGTCCGGCCGCAAGGCGGTAGTGGCCTACGCACCCCGCGCCTTCACCAACCGCGATCAACTCTTCGACCGGGGGGCCTTCACCGCGGTCGTCGACACCTCCACGGGTGCCGTAACCAAGCTGCCCGTTCGTGGATCCTTGGCCTACTTCAACCCGGGTTGCGGTGCGGGAGAACGTGCCATCATCACGCAGGCACGCGGAGAATCGGATCCCTCGGGAGCGCCGCCGGCTACCCGGTTGGTCACGGTCGACGCGGCGGCCGGGAAGGTCGTCCGCACCCAGGAACTGCCCGGCCAGGCAACGTCGGCGATCCCTGCGGCCGCTGACCTCATCGTCGCGGCAAGTGGGATGAGCGTGGTCTCGATCGAGCCGGGCGGAGCCCGGCACATGTTGACCCGGACCTCATCGGTACCGTTCCGGCTCACGTTCGACGGTGCTGGTGGGCTGCTCTACCTCGATCCGGGCGAGCGGACCAGCACCCTCCGTCGCCTGCCCAGCCTCACCGCTGCCGGACGACCAACCACAGTTGCCTCCGGTCCGGTAACCGGCTTCGACCTTCGGCCCGGCACTGGGCGGCGAGCGTTTCTCCTTGGCGAGGCGAGGCTGACGGGACACCTGCCGGTTGGTGTGAAGCGGTTGAACGTCCCCGCCACCTCGGAGCCGTCCACCGCTGGCGAGCTGGCGATTCTGCACTCAGCACGCCCTAAACCAGGTGCCGGGGCCGGAACGTTGTCGAAGGCGTACGTGGAGGCAATGACCGACCGCAGTGCCGGCGGTGCGCAGGGCCCGAAGCCGTTGTCCTTCTCCACTCGAATCATCGCTACCGGCCAGAAGGCCACCTTCACGGTCAGGCCGGGGGTTCGGTCAGCACCACTGATTGCTGAAGGATCCGCTCCGCACCCGCTGAACTCCTCTCCGGCGTCCGGTGAGCGGGCATCCAGTTCCACCTCGTCGGCCACGGACCCGGTGGATACCGACGCCTGGTGTTCGGTCGCCCGCAACGATGCCCGCGCGCAGACCTACCAGCCGACGGCGCGCCAGGTTGAATGGGCTGCGGACCAAGCGGTCGTGGGCAATCTCAACCTATCCCGCCCGGCGAACTGGAAGGAATCCGGGCTACCGTCATACAAGCCACAAGAGTTGTTTCCGCCTCTCGACCTGACTGACGGCGGTCGCGTGCCGGTCCAGGTCTTCCTCGGCATCATGGCGCAGGAGTCGAACCTCTGGCAGGCGTCCGGCCACGTCAAATCAGGCAGCACCGGAAACGCGCTAATCGGTAACTATTACGGCCGGGACACGTACAACGACGACCCGAGCGACGACTGGGTAATCAACTTCGCGGACAGCGACTGCGGCTACGGGTTGACCCAGATCACCGACGGGATGCGGAAAGCCGAGCATCCCAAGCCGGGTGAGCAAATACTCAGCGCCACGCAGCAGCGTGCCGCCGCCCTCGATTACACAGCAAACATAGCGGGCGGGCTTCGTATCCTCCAGTCGAAGTGGAACCTACTCAAGTCCAAGAACATGTTGCCCAAGGACCGCTTCGACCCGCAGTGGCTGGAGAGCTGGTTCATGCCCGTTTGGGCATACAACTCCGGTCTGCAGCCCAACGCGGCCAACGGCAACACCACGGGCTGCGACCCTGGGCCGGCATGCACCGACGGCCAAGGTAACTGGGGACTCGGTTGGAGCAACAATCCGGTCAACCCGAAGTACCCGCCGAGCCGGCTGTTCTTCAACGAGGACCCGCACGATGCCGCCCACCCGCAGGACTGGCCGTACCCCGAGAAGGTCATTGGCTGGGCGGCGTACTCGATAGCCACGATCGATGGCCCCGGATTCCGTCCCTCCTGGTGGGTCACGGAGCTGGATCGGAGCGCGGCGCAGCCACCGCGGAGCTTTTTCTGCTTCCCGGAGGAGAACAAGTGTGACATCAACCGTAGCGTCACTCCTGACGACCCCTCCGTGTCCGGTGAGCCTGCCGGCCCCTGTGTCAGCAAGAACGCCTCCGGAAAATACGACCTGCACTGCTGGTGGCACTCGTCCATCGCTAACTATCGGGACTGCTCCCGGGACAACTGTGGTAACGAGCTGTTGCGCTTCGACACCACCTACCCCGAACAGCCCGACGGCACGAACGACGAACCGAACTGCTCCATCGTCGGCCTACCTACGGGGGCCAAGGTGATCGACAATCTGCCGGACTCGGTTCCCGCAGTCCGCCGACTCAACGACGGATCCCCGTGTACTCGGGCTCCTTCGGCAGGTACCTTTGAATTGACCTTCAACCGCGATGGCGCAGGCATGTTCCGTTCGAAGGTCGACTTCCACCAGCGGGGTGCGGGATATGGGGGACACCTCTGGTACAGCTTTACACACGCTCCAGATGCCGAGGGTATGCCGTTCGGCGTCACCGGCAGATGGACTCTGGACACTGCGGTCAATGGGCCGGCCCAGATTCTGGTACACGTACCGAACACCGGTTCCGATGCCCGAGTCCGGTACGACATCAAGACGGCCAAGGGGATTCGGTCCCGCGTTGTCAACCAGGATAGCGAGACAAACAGGTGGGTCTCTCTGGGCGCCTTCCTTTTCGACGCCAAACCTGAGGTCACGCTAGGAAATCTGATCGACGGAGGTACCGGAGACAGGGCGATCGCTTGGGACGCCATCGCGGTCGTGCCCATTTCCGGGACGTATGTCGAGAAAACGGTGGACGCCGTGGCGTACTTCGACGAGAACCAGGACATCAATACCTCGGCCCCGTCATCCTGGCTCGACACCCCACTCGCGTCACACCAGTCGCTCTACGACTGGGCGATGTCGATGTCGATTCCGCTGACCCGCATGGCACCCTGCGCCGGCAGCACCAACCCGACCTGCGTCACCCCGAGCGTCCGCAGCGCGATGGACACTTGGCAGAATTGGGTGCTGGCTTCGGGAACCAGCGCCACCGACCATCCGGCCGGATCTTCGGTGGCAGCCTGGATCAACTTCGCAAACAAATACACCCAGCGTCCGACGACCGACACACTGCCGACGGCTCTCCAAACCGATGACTCCGCCTTCAAGATTCGGGCCCGGGCGCAAGTTTCGTTCGTCAAGACCTCAGCCGGCAAGGTCGTTCAAGGCAGCGAGTCGGTCGCCTACGACCACCGCACCGGCGACACACACCTTCCGGATTTCGTCCTGCAAACCTTCAAGGCCATCAAATCCGATTACGGCATCCCATTGCCGGACCTGTCGTACCGGCTGCCCGACCTGAACTCGCACGACGGAGGCGTCCGGCTCGCGGAGCCTCAGCTCGACGGCATCCTGCCCGGCCGGGCATACGCATACGCTGGCAAGAAACCGACGATTACCGACCTCGTTGGCGCTCCTACCGCCGATGGCAGCTGTGTCGCCGCTCTCTTCACCGCGGGCGGATCGATTGGGTACCGGCCGGCCCTTAGCACGTCGGTGCCGGCCAACTACCGGGCTTGGAGTGCACGGGTCCGGAATGACGCCAGAGTGCCGACTGAGGTTGGCACTCTGGTGGAGAACATCTACAACATGTTCTTCAAGGACGGGGCTACCGGGTCGATCTTCGGCCAAGCCCCACCGATCTGGCAGGAGCTGAACTTCCGGTACTGCGCTGACGGCACGATTCGCAAGAACAGCGATCGGCCGATCCTGCGAGCCAGCCACATGCCCAGCCAGTACCTTTACGCCGACGGCCGAGCAATCGACACCAACGGCGCGGCGCGGGCCTCCGCAAGTCCCGTGTGGACTGGAGATTTCAAAGCCTTCAGCAGGATTCCGGACCCCAACGTTGACTCTCCGCTATGGACCAATCCATACGGTCCGTGCGGCCCAGCAACGGATAAGAGCGGCAATCCATGGGACATCACGGCATTCCCGCTTGGGGATCCGGGCGTCAACCCGTCCGAAGCGCACTTCTGCGTCGACCGGAATCTCGCGTATGATCCGGACTACAGCAGCTGATTCGAAGGAGGCAACGAACGATGTTCCTCCTCGTGCTTGCATGCCTGGTCTTCGCAATCGCGTGGACGGCAGGCTCGGCGATACCGGCGCGGTGGCCGGGTGCCTTGCTGGGTTACCTCGTCCTGTCCATCGCACTGACCGTGTGGTTAGTAATTGCCCAGGACGCCCCGTTGGCCTTTGCCCTGCTCATCTTCGGCTGGGGCGGCACCATCGCCCTCGTGCGGCTGGTGGCGCTCATCGTCTCGTGGGGTACCACACGCCGGTGAGCGATTAGGGCCGCGGCCCGGGCCGCGGAAGAAATTTCCGCTAGCCCGGGCCGTACGGGCCTCGACTCAGGCCGGGGCCTAAGCGGTTCATGCCAGCTCGGGCCGCCGGAGCCCCAAGGCCCCGGAGTAGTCCGCAAACGACGCGGGCGCCGGCCCTCCTGGCCACGACCTTGGCCAGCTGACCGAACGGTGGCGCCCACACTGCCGGCGGGCACCCTGGTACCCCCAATGGCTGAACATCACCACGTCCGCGCGGATCAGTGCGTCGACACAACATCCCCGACCCCGCGGCGGCTGGCGCACCCCGAGTCCGTCCACCTGCCTCGACCGGGAACAGCAGTGCACGCCCCGCGCTTGCCAAACGATGACGAGATGATGAGCATGCTGCCTACGGTTTTCCATCTCCTCTCTAGAACGGATGAAGGACATGGCGAAACTCATCAACTCCGGACGAGCCCGCAACCTCGTGGCGACGGCCCTGCTGACGTTCAGCACTCTCCTGGCGGCGCCTGGCGTAGCTTCTGCAGCGCCGATGGTGGATCCAGATCTATGCAGGAACGGTGGCGGGTCGGGCTACCTGTCCTGCAACGGCAAGGACCCAAATGCTCTAGGCTGCACCGGCGTCTCGACGAAGGCCTCGGTGGTGTCGAAGAACGGCGTCTACATCGAACTCCGCTATTCGACGTCTTGCCAGGCATATTGGACCCGTTACACGAACACGCCGGGTTCGACCGGCGAGGCCCGCATCAAGGGCAACTCGGTGACGTACAAGAAGACCCTCGCCGCATATGCCGGTGAGACTGGTTGGACGCCGATGGCGGCGGCCAACCAGAGTCCGCGCGCATGTCTCTTCTTCTTGTACGCCACCGGCGACTACCTGGAGTCCTGCGCGAACTGACCCCATCCCGGCCGTGGGGGCGGGCCCGGAGCGACGCTCCCAGCCCGCCCCGTCGTCATCACTTTCCCATCAACCGGCCATCGCTGCCCGGTTCGCATTCGCGCTCCCGGTCAGACCGGGAGGGGCCAGGTCGGCAGACGGTCGAAGCATCCGCCTCGCGATCCAGGGCGCATCAGGAGCGCCGTCGAGCACCCCGCCGTCCGGGTCGTCGGCGTACGTGGCCCGGACCGCGTCGCGCTCGGGCCGGAGGATGTCGCGCACGATCAGCGCGTAGATCACCACCACGGTGACCAACCGCAGGCTGGCGGCGAGCACGAACACGCCCTCCGGGAAGACCGCCCGCCCGGTCGAGGCGCCGAGCAGCTCTCCGTAGAACGCCGCGAAGTAGCAGACCTCGGCCAACTGCCAGGCGAGGAAGGCCCCCCAGCGCGGCCGGGCGAGCACGGCGAGCGGCAGCAGCCAGAGCACGAACTGCTGGGACCACACCTTGCTGAAGATCAGGAAGGCAGCGACCACCAGGAACGCGAGCTGCGCCAGCCGGGGACGGCGTGGTGCCAGCAGGGCCAGGGCGGCCACCCCGAGGCAGACCAGCCCGAAAAGGGCGTACGAGAGCAGGTTGAGCGTCGGGATGTTGCCGTTCAGCCACTCGAACGGCCCCTGCCCGCCGACCTTGCCGTCGAGGTAACGGCCGATGTACCAGAGCGTCCCCCAGTCGATGGGACGGGTGCTGTTCAGTTCGAAGAAGCGGTCCCAGTTCTCCCAGTACGGCACCGCGGCAGGGAGGTTGACCGCGACCGCCGCCACCACGGCGGCACCGACCGAGGTGAACGCGGCGCGTAGCCGGTTCGCGCGGACGGCGAGCACCAGGATCGGGCCGAGCAGGAAGAGTGGCCACAGTTTGGCCGCGCCGGCCAGCCCGAGCAGCGCGCCGGCCAGCACGGGCCGCCGCTTCGCCCAGGCGAGCAGGCCGAACGCGGCGATTCCGATGGCGAGCAGGTCCCAGTTCACCGTGGCGGTGAGCAGCAGAGCCGGCGACAGTGCGAAGAGCGCGGCGTCCCAGGGTCGTCGGCGGCGCAGGGCCAGGATCACCGCGACCGTGGCCACGGCGAGCGCGCCGAGCACCAAGGCGTTCAGGTTGTAGAACCACTGGCCCTGGTTGATGCCGGGGTCCTCGTCGCCGAGGGCGTGCACCGGCAGACCGAGCGCGCCCATGAGGTAACCGGTCAGAACCGGGTACTCGACGGGATGGTCCCGGTAGGGCACCTTGCCCTCGTTCAGCCCCTCGGCGTAGTAGAGGGCGAGCACGTCGGTGTAGCAGAACCGCGTGTACTGCACGTTGTTCTGCCAGGCGCCGTCCTGGCAGGGGGACTTCTGCACCCAGTGCAGCGCCAGCGTCAGGCAGACGAGGGCCAGAACGATCCGGGCCGCCGTCCAGAACCGCCGTTCACGGCCTGCCGGCCGGTCGAGGGCCACGGCGTGGTCGCCCAGCGGGCCGCCGATGAGCCCGGAGAGTCCCCGGACGAACCCGTCGGAGCGGGATGGGTGATCGCTGGTGGGGGCATCGCCGAGGCCGGGCGTCGACTGGGTGCTCATGAAGAGGCATCCTGCCGCAACCCCGCGAGAAGAACGAGCACATGCCCCATGTCAAGGTGTCCGCCCGAGACGGCTGCTCTCCCTCCGTGTGACCTTTTGTACCCACAGCAACGCACATATTGTCCCGTTCACCCCTTCTTCAGTCCTTGACGGACATGGAGGAACGGCTATGCTGAGCGCGGCCGTCCCACGGCCAGGAGAAAGCCACGGGGGCAGTTGTGGAATTTCAATTTCTCGGTCCATTGACCATGCGATCAGGCAATTCCTCTTTCCACATTTCGGGAGAGCGCGGTCGCAAACTGCTTGCCCGCCTCGTAATCGACGTCAACCGCGACGTCACCATCGACCGTCTAATCGACACCGTATGGGACGCCGATCCGCCAGCCACCGCGCGTCAGCAGATTCAAAATCGCCTGGGCCGACTCCGCGCCCTGCTGTCGCAAAATGCCTCGGGCCAACAGATCGTCCGACATGGCAACTGCTACCAGTTGCAGTCGGCCGAGGAGCACGTCGACGGTTTGAGGTTTCGCCGGCTCTGCGCCGAGGCGGAGATCGCCCACCGGTCCGGTGATGCGGCGCACGCGACCGCTCTATTCCGCCAAGGGCTGACATTGTGGCGCGGAAATGCGCTCCAGGACATCCACTCGGACGCCTTACAAGCGGATGCCATTCATTGGGAGGAGTCCCGCCTCCGCGCCATCGAGAGCCTGGTGGCTCTCGAATTCGCACGGGGAGCCGGAGTTTCCATCATTTCCGAATTGCAGTCCTGGGTCGCTAAATATCCCTATCACGAGGGTCTGCACTGCCGCCTGTCTGAGGCCTTGCACGAGGCGGGGCGAACGGTCGAATCGCTAGCCGCCATCCGGGGCCTACGGCACCGGCTCGATCTGGAATTGGGAATCGCACCGGGTGCCGCGGTCAATGAGCTGGAGCGACGCATTCTCGTAAGCCAGGAGGCACTACCACCAGCAAGCATCCACCTTGACCGGGAGGCGGCCGAGGCGCTGCGCCGGGCACTGAGCGAAACGACGCGTGCGCTGGCGATCCTGGCCACGGTCTTGGCCTGCTGAGCGAAGCCAAACGTTCGGGTCACACCGCTAGCGCTCTGTGGAGTTCGGACCTGAGCTGAGGACTACCAGGGAATAATCTGACGCCGCCGGCGGCCGGACGCTTGTCCGGCCGCCGGCGGCGTCAGAAGGTGAGGTCAGTTTCGCTCGGGTGATGTGCTCGGTAGCAGTCCGCCGCCACGGCCACCGTCGCCGGGGAACAGCGGATTCCCGCCTCCGGGACCGCCACCGCCCGGGTTTCCGCCACCGGGGTTGCCCCCGCCCGGGTTTCCGCCACCGCTGGGCGGGCACAGCACACCGAACGGGTCGGCGCACGGGGGCGGCTGCTGCGTGGGCGGCGGTGCGGGCTCGACCCCGTTGCCGGCCTTGTCGTCGCCCATGCCGGTGATGCTCGGCAGGTCCAGCTTGTCCTTGCCCTTGAGCGCGGCGTCCATGAATCGCTTCCAGATCGGCCCGGGCAGGCTGGAACCACCGATGTGGGTGCCGTCCTTGAGTCGGATCTGCGGCTTGTTCTGGTCCCGGCTGCCCACCCAGACGGCGGTCGCCACCTGCGGTGTGTAGCCGACCATCCACGCGTGCGCGTTGTCGTCGCTGTCGTACTCCCAGGTGCCGGTCTTACCGGCGGCTTCGCGGCCGCCGTCGAGCGACGCCCTGTTCTTGCCCGGGATCTCCTTGAGCACCGCGGTCACCTCCTTGGCGACCTCCGCCTTGATCCGCTGCTGCGGCTTGATCTGCTCGCCGGTGCCGGGCACGTTGACCCACTTGCCGGTGTCCCGGTCCTGCCTCTGGATCTTGCGGATGAAGTGCGCCTTGATGTACTTGCCGTCGTTGGCGAACGTCGCCATGCCGTTGGCGTGGTCCAGCACGGTGATCGGGTACTTGCCGAACCCGGTCCGGTTGTCGAACGGGTTGCGCTCCTTCTTCGACAGGTCGTAGGCGCGCGGCGGGTCGACGCCCCACATGGTGGTCACGCCGGCCTGCTTGGCCATGTTGACGACCTTGTCCGCACCGATCGTGTCTGCC
Organism: Micromonospora sp. NPDC005367; assembly: GCF_040606825.1. Taxonomy (NCBI): domain Bacteria; kingdom Bacillati; phylum Actinomycetota; class Actinomycetes; order Micromonosporales; family Micromonosporaceae; genus Micromonospora; species Micromonospora sp. NPDC005367. Next base: position 160,555 of record NZ_JBEXFP010000005.1, read on the forward strand.
ACCCAGTAGAACGGCACATTGTACGACTGGACGGTGGAGACCTCAAGGGTGCACCACTTGTGGCAAATGCCGTCGCCGCGGCCGGCGTTGCCGATCTCGTTCTTTTTGGGCTCGCCTTCGGGAACGAACGGCGTCGCGTCCCAGTGCGACTTCACCGAGATACCATCGTCGATCGCGGCGGCCAGCGTGTAGACCTTCATCGACGAGCCTGGCGGGTGTCCGCCGGTGAGGTCGCCGTTCTTGTCGATGTTCTTGCCGGCGTAGTCGAAGCCGACACCGCTGTCACCACCGTAGTAGGCGAGCACCCGGCCGGTCTTCGGCTCGATCGACACCACCGCCGCCATCAGGTTCTTCGGCTGACCGTAGAGCTCCGAGCCCTTCACCGACTGCCGTGCGGCCTTCTCGGCAGCAGTCTGCATCTTCGGGTTGATCGTGGTCGTGATGCGGTAGCCGCCGTCCCGCAACTCGTCCACGCAGTTCGGTTTGCCGGCCGCGCCCGAGTCGGAGCAGATGCCCATGGCATCCATCTCCTTCCGGACATAGTTGATTACGTTGCCGCGTGGCGTGTCGACACCGAATCCCGCGCCACCCTTCTTCGGCGGCAGCACCTCCGGGTACTCGGTCGGCGCCGGCTCCTTGCCCGCGGCGTTCAGCCAGCCCTTCTCGATCATCCCGTTGATGACGTAGTCCCAGCGGCTCCTGGCGTCGGTCGGGTTGACCGCCGGGTCGTACCCCTTGTGGGTGGCGCTGGCCTCCGGCTGCTTGATCAGCGCGGCGAGCACCGCGCCCTCGGCCGGGGTCACCTTGTTGATGTCCTTGCCGAAGTACGTCTGTGCCGCCGCCTGGACGCCGTACGCGCCACGGCCGAAGTAGATGACGTTGAGGTAGTGCTCCATGATCTGGTCTTTGCTGAACTGGTCGTTCAGCTTCGAGGCGAAGATCGCCTCCTTCACCTTGCGGGCGTACGTGTCGTCCTGAAGGTTCTCGTACGCATTGCGGGCGTACTGCTGGGTGATCGTGGAGGCACCCTGTTTGTCGCCGCCGGTGAAGTTGTTCCAAGCGGCCCGGACGATGCCCTTGTAGTCGACGCCGGAGTGCTCGTAGAAGTTGCGGTCCTCGGCGGAGGCGACCGCGTCCCGTACGTACTGCGGGATCTGATCGATCTTTACGAGCTGCCGGTTCTCCTCGCCGAGTTTGGCGATCGGCGTCGTTCCGTCGCTCATGTAGACCGTCGTGGACAGCGGCAGCGGCAACGACTGCGGCAGCACCACGTTGGTGGAGTAGTAGGTGAAGCCGACGACGCCGATACCGGCGAGCATGACGAGAACCGCGAACCCGGCGATGATGAAGTTCATCCGCTTGCGCTTCTTCGCCCGCGCCGCGCCCGCCGAGTCACCCGCACCGCGACCACGGCGTGGTCCGGTGGGTCCACCCGGTCCGCCTGGGCCACCCGGCCCACCCGCCCCCGGCGGGACGCTCGCCCTGGCCACCGAGGCGCGACCGCCGACCGACGCGGACCCGACGCTCGCCCGGCCGGCGGAGGCCGCGCCCACCGCTGCGGCGCCGACGGAGGCGCGACCGGCCGGACCGGCCGGGGAGACCGGGACCGAGGCCCGTCCCGCGCGTCCGGACGTACCGCCCGGGGCCGGCGAGACCGGCACCGACGCCCGCCCGGGGCCACCTGCCGACGCCGAACCGACGGACGCCGCACCGGAGGCGCCGCCACGCGACGGGACGGTTGCGCGCCCGCCCGAGCCGGTGCCTCGGGACGCCACCGAGGCGCGTCCGGCGGGGGCCGAGGCCTCCTGGCCTGTCCAGCCGTTTGCGCGCGCGTCCTCGCCGGGGCGGCCGTATGAGCCGTCCCCCCCACGTCCGGGGTCTCCGCTCGGATTCGGGATCTGGGCCCGCCCGCGCGAACTGGGATCGCCGTACGAGTTCATTCCTCACACCCTGCCGGTCGCGATGGGGCACGATTGCGCCACCACCGGGTTGCCGTGAGCCGATTCACGCGTCTGCACGACACACGAGTGCCGGACGCGCAACACCGTTTCCCGATTAATCGGGCTTATCAGACCAATCACCGTCGTCCGTCCTGGCGCTCCTGCAGGACACCGGGACCGGGCGACCGGTATGGACTCACCGTTGGGCCTCTCGCCTTCGCCGTACCGTGCCGGAGACGTCGCCACCCACTGCGTCGCCCTCCGACCCGGCCTCGGCCAAGCCGTCCCGGCCGAGCAGGTACTGCTCGACAAGATGGTTCCAGTCACAGCCGAGGCACACCTCCACCACAAAGACCTGGAACTCACGTAGCGTCATCGCCAGCACCGGCAGCTCCGCCAGTGTGCGGGCCTGACCGGCGGACTGCTTGAGTTCGTCGCCGTAAATGTAGTGGACGTGGATGAGGTTCTCGCTCCGGCAGATCGGGCAGCGCTCGTCGGTCGGCTCGCCATGGAACCGAGCTGCGTTCTTGAGGTACGGCGAGGCGTCGCAGACGTCGTACGTGCCGACCCGGCCGGCCAGGAGCTCACGCAGCACCGCTCGCTTCCGAAGCGAGTAGTCGACAACCTGGCGCTGCGTACGCATGCGGAGAAGGGTACGCGCTCCGGCCGAACGAGGCGACCGGGGTGACTATCCGTAGTCGGGGGACCTCGTTTTCGGGGTTTGCCCTGATCGGGGCGAGCGACTAACGTGCGATGTATCGGTCCGATACATCGCGGCGGTTACCGCTCCGCGCAGAGGGTAAGAGGGGATGGCCCGTGCTCGAGCTCGCCATCCTCGGCCTGCTGCAGGAGTCTCCGATGCACGGCTACGAGCTGCGCAAGGAGTTGGCTGCAAAGCTCGGCGCAATCCGAGCGGCGATCAGCTACGGCTCGCTCTACCCGACCCTGCGCCGGCTGCAGGCGGCGGGCTGGATCACCGAAGCTGCTGAAACACCCGCCACCGCCGAGGAGGTTCCCGCGCTGACCAGCCGACGTGGTCGGGTGGTCTACAAAATCACCGCGGAGGGCAAGGAACGCTTCGCCCAGCTCATCGCACAGACGGGGCCCGAGACGTACGACGACACGGGCTTCGGTGTGCACTTCGCGTTCTTCGCCCGGACCGACCAGGCGACCCGACTCCGCATCCTGGAAGGTCGCCGACGCAAGATCGAGGAGCGTCGCGAGGGACTTCGCGACGTACTGGCACGGGCGGCCGAGCGCCTCGACGCATACACCCTGGAACTGCAGCGCCACGGACTTGAAGCCTGTGAGCGCGAGGTCCGCTGGCTGGAGGAGCTCATTGCAAACGAGCGCTCCGGCCGTGCCCCGACGGTCCCGCAACTCGGGACGGCCGGCGGCCGACGAGAAGAGTTCAGCCCGCCCCCAACTGGAGAGTCCAGGAAAGAGCGGCCGTGATGAAGAAGAAGGAGGCAGACGCTATGGGCTCCGTCCGCGTCGCCATCGTCGGTGTGGGTAACTGCGCCTCGTCCCTCGTGCAGGGCGTCGAGTACTACCGGAACGCCGACCCCAACGATCGCGTCCCGGGTCTCATGCACGTCACCTTCGGCGACTACCACGTTTCGGACGTGCAGTTCGTCGCGGCGTTCGACGTGGACGCCAAGAAGGTGGGCATGGACCTCGCCGAGGCGATCGTCGCCAGCGAGAACAACACCATCAAGCTGTGCGACGTGCCGCCGACCGGCGTCACCGTGCAGCGCGGTCCGACCTTCGACGGTCTGGGCCAGTACTACCGCGAGATCATCGAGGAGTCGGACGCCGAGCCGGTCGACGTGGCCCAGGCGCTGCGTGACGCTCAGGTCGACGTCGTGGTCTCCTACCTGCCGGTCGGCTCCGAGCAGGCCGACAAGTTCTACGCCCAGGCCGCGATCGACGCCGGCTGCGCGTTCGTGAACGCCCTGCCGGTCTTCATCGCCTCCGACCCGGAGTGGGCGAAGAAGTTCGAGGACGCGGGTCTGCCGATCGTCGGTGACGACATCAAGAGCCAGGTCGGTGCCACCATCGTGCACCGCGCGCTGGCGAAGCTCTTCGAGGACCGCGGTGTCGAGCTGCTGCGCACGTACCAGCTCAACTTCGGCGGCAACATGGACTTCATGAACATGCTGGAGCGCAACCGGCTCGTCTCGAAGAAGATCTCGAAGACCCAGTCGGTGACCTCCCAGATCCCGCACGAGATGCAGAAGAGCGACGTGCACATCGGCCCGTCGGACCACGTGCCGTGGCTGGACGACCGCAAGTGGGCGTACATCCGCCTGGAGGGCCGTTCCTTCGGCGACACCCCCCTGAACGCCGAGCTCAAGCTCGAGGTGTGGGACTCCCCGAACTCGGCCGGCGTCATCATCGACGCGGTCCGGGCCGCGAAGATCGCGCTCGACCGGAAGATCGGTGGCCCGATCCTGTCGGCTTCGTCGTACTTCATGAAGTCCCCGCCCGTGCAGTACGCCGACCACGACGCGCACGCCGCCGTGGAGGCGTTCATCGCCGGTGAGGTCGAGCGCTGACGCGCTGACCACAGCAAAGCAGCGAGGGCCGGGTCCGGGTGGACCCGGCCCTCGCTGCATCCGGCCCTCGGACGACGATCCGGAACACTTGAAGCCGCGACCGGGGGGGGGTGCCCGCCGTCGTGGTCAGGACCAGGCGCGTTGCAGGGCGATACGGGCCTCCAGCTCCAGCAGGTGCACCTTGCGGTCCAGCCCGCCGCCGAAGCCCACCAGCTTGCCGCCGGCGCCGACGATCCGGTGGCAGGGCACGATCACCGGCACCGGATTGCGGTTGCAGGCCACGCCCACCGCCCGAGCGGCCCCCGGTTCGCCGACCAGCCGCGCCACCTCGCCGTAGGTCAGCGTCTCGCCGTGCGGAATGCGGGTCATCTCCCGCCACACCGCCCGTTCGAAGTCTGAGCCGCGCGGGATCCTGACCGGCACCGTGAAGTCGGTGAGCTCGCCGCAGAAGTACGCGCGCAGCTCGGCGACCGCCTGCCGGGCGAGGTCGTCCTCCGGCTCGGCCGCGGCCGCATCGACCCGCCCGAAGTGCGTCCCGCACACGCTCGCGCCATCGGTGGCCAGGGAGAACTCGCCGATCGGTGAGTCGAGCACGGTCCAGCGCATCCGTCCATTCTCCGTGGCCGTACGACACCTTCGCCAGGCCGGGGTCCCCGGCACGGCTCCGACCCGATCAGACCAGGTTGATGCCGAGCAGCAGCGAGCCGGCGATCAGACAGCCGCCGCCGAGGACGGTCAACCAGATCAGCTTGTTGGGTCGGGTGTCCTGAGGGCGCACCACCGAGAGGAAGAAGCCCAGCGGCATCAGGATCGGCGCTGCGACCAGCAATGACCGGATCACGGTGCGCGTGCTCTCGGACGCGTCGGCCTGGTCGATGTAGGGCAGGACCGCGAGCGCGAACAGAACCAGCACGCCGGCGTGGGCGTGTCCGGCCGTCCAGAGGCCGCGGCGCACCGGGTTGTCGAGGTAGCCGCCCTTACGGCGGGCGAGGTGAGTGAGCAGCGTCAGACCGCCGTACGCGACGGCGACGACGGTGATCAGCAGGATGCCGGCGGTGGTCAGGGTTGCCGAAGACATGGAGACCTCCATCTTGTCGCCGTAAAGATTGACCGCCTGGATGCAACTTGTCAATGACTAGATCGAGGCAAAATTCCGTAGCCCGCCGGACAACCTGACGCTGACCGTCGGGCCGGTCTGATGCGTTGCGGAACATCGATACCGTTCCGGGCGTGGCCACGGGGACCCTCACCTTTCTGATCATCGGCGGGGCCGGTGTCGGCGTGCTGGCGCTCGCCCTGCTCGGCACGGAACTGCTCCACTTCGGCGGCGCCGACGTCGACGGGCCGGTCTCGCTGGAGACGGTCGCCGGTTTCGCGGGCGCCTTCGGCTTCGGCGCCGCGATCGTCAACGAGCTCGTCGGTGGTCGGACCACCGGCGCGGTCGCCTCAGCGACGATCGGCGGGGCGCTCGCCGCGGTTCCCGTCGCCTGGGTCGCGGCCCGGCTGGGCCGCGCCGCCCGCCGGATGCGGACCGATGCCACCCCGACCCGGAACGACCTGGTCGGCGCGGTGGGGCTGGTAGTCACCCCGGTACCGGTGAACGGCTACGGCGAGGTCCGGATACGCCTGGCCGGTCAACCGGTCAAGCTCAACGCCCGCGCCGACCGGGCCATCGCCGTCGGCACGCGGATCTTCGTGGTCGAGGCGCTCAGCGAGACCAGCGTGCACGTCGAGCCCTACTGATCCAACCCCCTCGCAGACAGGAAACCTGCATGCCCCTGTTCATCGCCATCGGAGGCGCCGTCCTCCTCGTCCTCGTGCTCGTGCTCTTCGTGCTCTCGCGGATCAAGGTCGCCGGGCCGAACGAGGCGTTCATCGTCACCGGCCGCAAGGGCCGCACCACGCAGACCGCCGACGGCGGCCGATCGACGGACATGTCCGGGCAGAAGGTGGTGCTCGGTGCGTCGGTCTTCGTCCTGCCGGTGGTGCAGAAACTCCAGTCGCTCGACCTGTCCAGCCGCCGCATCGACGTCGGCATCAAGGGCGCGGTGAGCAAGCAGGGCATCCGCGCCGACCTGCACGGCGTCGCCATCGTCAAGGTCGGCGGCACCGAGGACGCCATCCGGGCCGCCGCCCAGCGCTTCCTGCACCAACAGGACGAGATCGAGGACTTCACCCGGGAGGTGCTCGCCGGCGCGCTGCGTTCGATCGTCGGCCGGCTCACCGTCGAGGAGGTCATCCGCGACCGGGCCGCGTTCGCCAGCGCGGTGGCCGAGGAGGCCGAGCACTCGATGACGAACCAGGGCCTGGTACTGGACACCTTCCAGCTCCAGGACATCCTCGCCGAGGGCTCGTACCTCCAGGACCTGGGCCGGCCGGAGGCGGCCCGGGTCCTCAAGGACGCGGCCATCGCCGAGGCCCGGGCCCGCCAGCAGGCGGAGCAGGAGCGACTGCTCGCCGAGGAGGCCATCGCCGAGGCCAACCGGAACCTGGCCCTCAAGCAGGCCGGGATCCAGGCCGAGATCGACGCGGCGAAGGCGAAGTCCGCGGCCGCCGGGCCGCTCGCCCAGGCGGAACGGGACCAGGCGATCCTCTCCGAGCAGCAGAAGGTGGCCGAGCGCAACGCCGAACTGAAGCAGCGCCAGCTCGACACCGAGGTGCGCAAGCCGGCCGACGCCGCCCGTTACAAGGTGGAGCAGGAGGCCGAGGCGGCCCGCAACGCAACGGTGCTGCAGGCCGACGCCCAGCGGCAGTCGGTCATCGCCGCCGCTCAGGCCTCCGCCGAGCAGGCCCGGCTCACCGGTGAGGGCGAGCGCGCCCGCCGGGCCGCGCTGGCCGAGGCGAACGCGATCGAGGGCGCCAAGGAGGGTGAGGCGGAGCAGCGGCGGCGTTCGGCGATCGCCGAGGCCGTCGAGCGGGAGGGTCAGGCCGAGGCCGCCGCGATCCTGGCCAAGGGCCAGGCCGAGGCCGACGCGATGGCGCGCAAGGCCGAGGCGTTCGCCGCGTACGGGGAGGCCGCGGTGCTCGACCTGCTCGTCAAGGTGCTGCCCCAGGTGGTCGAGGCGGCCAGCGCGCCGATCGGTGCGATCGACAAGATGACCGTCATCTCCACCGACGGCGCGTCGTCGCTGACCAAGTCGGTGGCGGGCAACGTGGCGCAGGGGCTGCAGCTCGGCAGCGACCTCACCGGCATCGACCTGCCCGGGCTACTCGCCCGGCTCGGCGCGGCCGCCGAAAACGGCAAGTCGAAGCCTGCCGTCGAAGCCTGAGTCGACGGGAAGGGCCTCTACGTCAACGCGCGGCGTTGTCGTGGGGGCCTTTTCCGTTGCCCGTCAGGAGACGACGCCCTCTTCGCGGGCCCAGCGGAGCAGCTCCGCCTCCGCGGCGTCACGGTCCAGCGGGCCGCGCTCCAGGCGCAGGTCCTTCAGATACTTCCAGGCCCGGCCCACCACCGGCCCCGGCGATACGCCGAGCAACTCCATGATCGCGTTGCCGTCCAGGTCGGGACGTACGCGCGCCAGGTCCTCGTCCGCCGCGATCCGGGCGATCCGCTCCTCCAGCGCGTCGTAGTCCGCGGCCAACTGCGCCGCCTTACGACGGTTACGGGTGGTGCAGTCCGAGCGGGTCAGCTTGTGCAGCCGGGGCAGCAGGTCGCCGGCGTCTGTGACGTAGCGACGCACCGCAGAGTCGGTCCACTCGCCCCGGCCGTACCCGTAGAAGCGCAGGTGCAGCGCGACCAGGGCGGTCACCTTGGAGGTGACCTCCTTCGGGTAGCGCAACGCCTTCATCCGCGCCTTGGTCATCCGCGCGCCGACCACCTCGTGGTGGTGGAAGCTGACCCGGCCGTCCGAGCCGACCGCCTTGGTGTCCGGCTTGCCCACGTCGTGCATCAGCGCGGCCATGCGGAGGATGAAGTCGCAGCCCTCCTCCTCGAGGCTGACCGCGTTGCTCACCACGGTCAGCGTGTGCTCGTAGACGTCCTTGTGCTGGGCGTGCTCGTCGATCTCCAGTTTCAGCCCGGTCAGCTCGGGCAGGAAGCGTTCGGCCAGCCCGGTGTCGACCAGCAGCCGCAGCCCGGTGATCGGGTCGGCGCCGCAGAGCAGCTTCGTGAACTCGTCCCGGATCCGCTCGGCGGTGATCCGGTCCAGGTCGGCCGCCATCGCGACCATCGCCGCGCGTACGTCTGGGTGCACCGCGAAACGCAGCTGCGCGGCGAACCGGGCGGCACGCAGCATCCGCAGCGGGTCGTCGCGGAACGACTCCTGGGGCGAGGCGGGCGTACGGATCACCTTGGCGGCAAGGTCGTCGAGACCGCCGTGCGGGTCGGTGAACCGGTGCTCGGGCACGCTCACCGCCATGGCGTTGATGGTGAAGTCGCGCCGCTTCAGATCCTCGACCAGGCTGGTGCCGTACTCGACGACCGGGTTCCGGCTGACCTGGTCGTACGCCTCGGCGCGGAAGGTGGTGATCTCCAGTCGCAGCCCGTCGCGTTGCGCACCGATGGTGCCGAACTCACGACCGGTCTCCCAGACCGCCTCCGCCCAGCCCTTGACGATCCGCAGGGTCTCGTCCGGGTGGGCGTCGGTGCAGAAGTCGAGGTCCTCGCCGAGCCGCCCGAGCAGGGCGTCTCGCACGGAACCGCCCACAAGGTGCAGCTCGTGACCGGCGCGGGCGAACCGGCGGCCAAGCTCGTCGGCGACCGGGGAGACCCGGAGAAGTTCGGCGACGGCGTTGCGCTGCGCGGCGGTTAGTTCGCGGCGGTCGGCGGCGTGCGGTGCGGAGGCTTCGGACATGGGATCGCCAGCCTATCGGGCCGGGTCTGGATCTCCTGCGGCGGGCGCGGGTAGCGGGTTCGCGTTGACTAAGGTCTGTGACGTGCGGGCAGGTGCCCTGCTTGACGTACCCCGGGGAGGCTGGAGATGAGCGGCGGGCTCTACCGCAGCGCGAACGCCGCACAGGGCGGCGACCCCGGCGGATACGACGGGCGGCCGTCGGTGGACGGTGCCACCTTCATCTCCGCCGAACCGCTCAACCAGCCCGGGGCGGAGGCGGTGGCGCCTCCACAGGAGGTCGTCGCGGAGACGAGCGCCGCCGCGAACAGCGCCGTGATGGCGGCCGGCAGCCTCGTCAGCCGGGGCACCGGGTTCCTCCGGAACCTGATGATCGGCGCGGCGTTGGGCAACATGGTCGGCAACGTCTACACCACCGCGCAGTTCCTCCCGAACCAGGTCTACGAGTTCCTGCTCGGCGGGGTGCTGACCAGCGTGCTGATCCCGGTGCTGGTGCGGCGCAGGAAGGCCGACCCGGACCGGGGTGAGGCGTACGCCCAACGGCTGCTCACCCTCGCGGTGATCGCGTTGGCCGCCGCGGCGCTGATCGCCGTGATCCTGGCACCGGCCCTGACCACCCTCTACGCCAGCGGCAAGGACCAGGACTACACGAGCCTGGTCACCGACCTGTCGTACCTGATGCTGCCGATGCTCTTTTTCACCGGGGTGAGCGCGCTGATCGCCGCCGTGCTGAACACCCGGGGGCACTTCGCCGCGCCGATGTGGGCGCCGATCCTCAACAACCTGGTGGTCATCGGCTCGTTCGGGCTCTACATCCTGTTCTACGGCGCGGAGGCCATCCGCCCGGACCAAATGAGCTGGGGCCAGATCCTGCTCGTCGGCGGGGGCACCCTGCTGGGTGTGGCGGTGCAGGCCGCCGGCCTGCTGCCGGCGCTGCGCAAGGTGGGATTCCGGTGGAAGCTGCGGTTCGACTTCCGCGAACTAGGGCTGCGGGAGCTGGCCAAGCTCGGCGGGTGGATGTTCTGCTACGTGGCCGTCAACCAGCTCGGCCTGTTCGTGATCGTCAACCTGCTCACCCGGGCGGCGGGTCAGGACAGCGCCGGCCTGCTGATCTACAACAACGTCTTCCTGCTGTTGTACATGGCGCACGGCATCATCGCCGTCTCGATCATCACGGCGCTGATGCCTCGGATGAGCGCGGCCGCGGCGGACGGACGACTCCACGACGTGACCGCCGATTTGTCCCGAGGCACCCGGATGGTCACCGCGGTGCTCGCGCCGATCGCCGTCTGTTACGCGGTGCTGGCCGCGCCCATCGCGGTGGTGGTCTTCCAGTACGGCGCGTTCAGCGGCGACAACGCGGTGGCCACCTCGACGGTGCTGCTGGTCGCCGCGCTCGCACTGGTACCGTTCGCGATCAGTCAGCTCTTCACGTTCGCCTTCTACGCTCTGCCGGACACCCGCACCCCGGCGCTGATGAACATCCCGGTGGTGGCGCTGCGGGTGCTGCTCCAGGTCGGCCTCTACCTCGCCTTCTCGGCCACCTTCGCGGCGGCCGGCATGATGCTCGGCAACGCGATCTCCTACGTAGCGGCGGCGGTGATCTCCGCGATCCTGCTACGGCCAAGGGTCGGGCGTATCGGGATCGGCGCGATCATGCGCACGATGGGGCGGGTCGTCGTCGCGGCGCTCGGGGCCGCCCTCGTCGGTTTCCTCGTGGTCACCCTGCTTCCGGGCGACTCGGCGCACCTGAATCGGGGCGAGGCGGTCCTCCAGCTGGTGATCGGCGGCGGCGTGATCGGCGTGACCTACCTGGGCCTCGCCATGGCGCTGCGGATCGGTGAGATCACCGAGGTGGTGGGCATGGTCCGCCGCCGCCTGGGCCGCTGACCCCACATCGGACCCGTCGGTACGGTGCAGCACTGTGGATCACCAGCCTGGGGATGCGGCTGTGGATAACTCAGCGATTCACCGGCCAACCGGCGGATCGGCCTGTGGATAACCAACCGTACGGCTGAGCGTGGTAGGCCGTACGGTGGGAAGGACGGAGGGGGGCGCGCACCACCACCCCGGTCCTAGCCCCTCCGGCGGCCTCTTGCGGCGAACCCGTAGATTGGTTAGTACATGTGCCAGCATCGTGGCTGACAACGGTCGTAACCGGACGACATGTCCTACCCCCGGCACCCCGGCGGGTACGGCCGGAAGATGACATGTCGGGGAGGCGGGCAACCCGGGTAAGGTCGCTTTCGACGGGTACGGCAGGCGGCGGCGCTCGCGTCGACACCGGTCGGCCGGTTCCTTCGAAGGCAGAGCGGGAAGCCACATGCCCAGCAGCGCGGGTCCATCGATCGACACGATCACCGAGGGAGGACGGGTGACCCAGGTCGGCGAGGGTCAGGACGCGGACGAGAGCGCTCCGCCGGTCATGACCTTCGGTGCTCCCACGACCGGTGAGATCCTCGCCGAGCGGTACGAGCTGGTCGAACACATCAACAACGACAGTGCCGGGCGGTTGGTCTGGCGAGGTGTCGACGTCATCCTGCGTCGCCCCGTCGCGGTCGTGCTGCGCTACCCGGGCGGCGACTCCGCCACCGAGATGCTCCAGGCCGCCGTCGCGGCCAGCCGTGTCATCCACCCCAACCTCGTCGGCGTCTACGACGCGATCGACGAGGACGAGCGGGCGTACGTGGTCCGTGAGTGGGTGGACGGCCGGTCCCTGCGGGAGATGGTTGCCGACGAACCGCTGGACTCGGCCCGGGCGACCGCTATCGGCTCCGCCGTCGCCAGCGCGCTGGCCTCCGTCCACGCCACCGGCATGGTGCACGGGAACGTGCACCCCGGCACCGTCATGATCTCCGACGACGGCCGGGTGGTGCTGGCCGACGCGCGTACCGACGGTAACGACAGCCAGGAGAGCGACGTCCGCGCGGTCGGCGGCATCCTCTACTTCGCGCTGACCGGGCACTGGCCGCACACCGAGGCTCCGCTGCGGGGCGCCACCGCCGGACACGGCCGTGCCGCCATCCCCGACGCGGTCCGGGACGCCGACGGCGCGCTCGCCGCGCCCCGGCAGGTCCGTGCGGGCGTGCCCGCGTACCTCGACGATCTGACCATGGACCTGCTCGACGCCGAGATCGCCCCACCGTCGTCGGACGTGCTCGCCGCCGAACTGGCCCGCCTCGACATACCGGCCGAGGATCAGTTCCTCGACAACAGCGGCCCGTTGCGCTTCGCGGCCGAGCCCGGGGAAGAGCCCTCGCCGTTGGCCGCCGCGGGTGGCCGCAAGGTCGCCATCGGTATCGCCGGCCTGCTGGCGGTCGCCCTGGTCGGGCTGCTGATCGGCATCAGCACCCTGGGCGGCGACGACAAGGACCCGCAGACCAATCCGGTTGCCGCCCCGAGTTCCAGCGCACCCGCCCAGGCCGGGCCGACGGCCCCGGCCGTCGGCCCGCTGCGCGTCCGGGACGTACGCATCGTCGACCCGGACAGCAAACTGCGGGATGAGTTGGACGACGCGGACAAGGTCATTGACGGTGACCGGGACAAGGGCTGGGGCACCGACACCTACACCACCGCCAACTTCGGCAACCGGAAGTCCGGCATGGGGGTCTGGATCGACCTCGGCAGCCCGCACACGGTGAAGTCCGTCCAGGTCAGTCTCTCCAGCACCGGCGTCACCGCCGAACTGCTCGCCGGCACCACGGACCCGCCGTCGACGTCCAACGGCGACGAACAACTGGTGCAGGACTACAAGAAGACCCGGATCGGGCAGCCGTTCGAAGAGCACGACGGCACCACGATGGCCTTCGACGGCTTCAACGCCGACACGCAGTACCGTTACCTGCTTTTCTGGATCACCAAGCTGCCTCCGAATGACCGGGGTTACCAGATCGACGTCCAGGAAATCACGGTCCAGGGGTCGTGACCCGGCCGCCGCGCTCCCGGCACCGCCTCCACCGGACGTGGTGATGGACGAGCGCGAGACCCGTACGACGGCGGGCCTGCCTACCCCGGCTGGGCCCGCCGACCTGTCTGACGACCTCGCTCTGCTGCGCGCCCACGCGGCCGGTGACCGGGATGCCTTCGCTGAGCTCTTCCAGCGGCACCGGGACCGCCTCTGGGCGGTGGCGCTGCGGACCATGGGCGACCGCGAGGAGGCCGCTGACGCGCTCCAGGACGCGCTGCTCTCCGCGCACCGGGCCGCCGGTCGGTTCCGCGGCGACTCGGCGGTCACCACCTGGTTGCACCGGATCGTGGTGAACGCCTGCCTCGACCGCATCCGCCGGCGGCAGGCGCATCCGACGGTGCCGCTGCCCGACGGGGTACGCACCGACGGCGGTTCCGCCACGGGAGGTGTCGAGCCGGCCGCTCCGACGCACGATCACGACACCGCGCTGGTCGTCCGGGAGGCGCTCGCCGCACTCCCCGTGGAGCAGCGCGCCGCACTCGTCCTGGTGGACGTACAGGGCTACCCCGTCGCCGAGGTGGCGAAGATCCTCGGCGTGGCCGAGGGGACGGTGAAGAGCCGGTGTGCCCGGGGCCGGGCCCGGCTGGCCGTCCTCCTGGGCCACCTCCGCCCGACAGCGGGCGCCCCGGCGACGCCGACCGGTAGCGGCTCCGGCGTGCCGCCCGTCACCCTCGGGAACCGGCGCCGGGTGGAGGGCGTCGGATCAGGGTCGGGGAGATCCCGGCGCGACGCCAAGCAGGAGGACACGTGACGGTCGGGCGGTTCCGGGAGGTCGACCACGATCTGCTCGCCGACTACCTCGGCGGGGCGCTGGACGGCACGCCGGAGCAGGCGGTGGTCGCGCGCCTGGTCGCCGAGGACGCTGCCTGGGCCGAGGCGTACGCGGAGCTGGCGCCGGCTGTGGCCGCCGTCGAGGAGGATCTCGCCCGTGGGGGAGAGCCGGTTGCCGACATGCCGCTGGACGTCGCCGATCGGATCATCTCGGCACTCGCCGCGCTGCCTCCGGTGCCCGGTGAGCTTCCGACCGCGACCGGTCCGGCCCCGGTCCGGGACGCCGCTCTCGACCGCACCGACGTGGACGCGGCGACTGCCGACGACGACGCGGGCAGCGCCGCCGGCGCGCACACCGGGTTCGGCGGGCGCGGGACGCCCGGTGCGCACACGGAGAAGCCGTCCGACCCGGACGCGGACCCGAGCGGCAGCCCGCTCGTGCCGGCCCAGGGCGGTCGGCGGCGGTCGGCTGTCGGCGTACCGCGCTCGGAACGGGGTGCCCCCACCGGGCCCGGTCGGCGACGGCGGCGCCTGGCGCGGGTGGCCGGGCCGGTGGCACTGGCCGCGGTCGCCGTGGCGGTCGTCGGTCTCGGGGTCGACCGGCTCGCCGGTGGAGCCGACGAAGCTCGGACCTCCGGTACCGCGCTGGAAGCGCCCGCTGACGCTCCCGAGGCCGCGGCCGCACCGGTCCGGACCACCGGCCCGTCGATGCACAGCGGCACCGACTACTCGCCCCCGGACCTGGGCTCAACGTTCGCGTCCAAGCTGCCCAGAACGCTGGGGAGCAGCCCGTTCCCGAGCGGCCGGAGCGCCGCCGAAGCGCAGGGCGGCCGGCTGACCGCACCGGATGGGCGGGACCGGCTCGCCCGGCTGACCGACCCGGCGGCGCTCAACACCTGCCTGACAGAGATCGCCGCTGAGCACCGGGGCGGCGCCCTCGTGGCCGATCTGGTCGACTACGCCGCCTTCCAGGGCGAGCAGGCGCTGGTCGTACGCTTCACCGACGCGACGGGCGCACGGTGGGCCTGGGTGAGCGGCCCGGAGTGTGGGGTGCCGGGCTCCGGCGCGGACACCCGTTATCGGACGCGGGTAGGGTGAGATCGCGGTCACCCGGGCGTTCGGGCATCCGCGTGACGTGACCCACCGGACGCCTGGTACGGGAATTCCCGGTTCGTACGATGACGTTTCTGAAGTAGCTGCCGGCTCCTCCAGGCGTCGGCACAGGATCGGTATCGTGCGCGCGCCGATGCCGAAACACACACAACTCGGGAGACGGCAGTGGACGAGGTCCGCAACCTGATCATCATCGGCTCCGGGCCGGCCGGTTACACGGCGGCGGTCTATGCCGCGCGCGCCAACCTGAAGCCGCTCATCATCGAGGGCGTGCAGTCCGGTGGCGCGCTGATGACGACGACTGAGGTGGAGAACTTCCCCGGTTTCGCCGACGGCATCCTCGGGCCCGAACTCATGGACAACATGCGTAAGCAGGCCGAACGGTTCGGCGCCGAGTTCCTGACCGACGACGTGACCCGGGTCGAGCTGGTGGACACCGGTGACGCCGGCTCCGGCGCGGTCAGCACCGTGTGGGTCGGCGAGACCGCCTACCGCGCCCGCGCCGTCATCCTCTCCACCGGTTCCGCGTGGCGGCCGCTGGGCGTGCCGGGCGAGCAGGAGTACCTCGGCCACGGCGTCTCCTCGTGTGCCACCTGCGACGGCTTCTTCTTCCGGAACCAGCACATCGTCGTCGTCGGCGGTGGCGACTCGGCGATGGAGGAGGCCAGCTTCCTCACCCGCTTCGCCGACTCGGTCACCATCATCCACCGCCGTGACTCGTTCCGCGCCAGCAAGATCATGGCCGACCGGGCGCTGAACAACGACAAGATCAAGGTCGAGTGGAACACCGTGGTCGAGGAGATCCTCGGTTCCGACGGCAAGGTCTCCGGTGTCCGCATCCGCAACGTGCACACCGGCGAGACCAAGGAACTCGACGTCACCGGCGTCTTCGTGGCGATCGGCCACGACCCGCGTAGCGAGCTCTTCCGCGAGCAGGTGGAACTCGACGGCGAGGGGTACGTGAAGGTCGAGGCTCCCACCACCCGGACCAGCGTGCCTGGCGTCTTCGCGGCCGGCGACCTGGTAGACCACACCTACCGGCAGGCGATCACCGCCGCCGGTACGGGCTGCGCCGCCGCCCTCGACGCCGAGCGCTTCATCGCGACTTTGCAGGGCTGAACAACCCGAACGACCCTGGAGGAGGGCCATAGTGGGAACAACCAAGGCTGTCACCGACGCGAGCTTCGCCAGCGACGTGCTGAAGTCCGACAAGCCGGTGCTGGTCGACTTCTGGGCCGAGTGGTGCGGGCCGTGCCGCAAGGTCTCGCCTCTGCTCGAGGAGATCGCCGGTGAGATGAGCGACCAGGTCACCATCGTCAAGCTGAACATCGACGAGAACCCGGAGACCGCCCGGGCGTACCGGGTGATGTCCGTGCCGACCCTGACGATCTTCAAGAACGGCGAGCCGGTGCAGTCCATCGCCGGTGCCAAGCCCAAGGGTGAGCTGGTCAAGCTGATCGAATCGGCCCTCTGACCGACGCCTACGCCGCGACCCCGCGACCGGTCCATCCGGTTGCGGGGTCGCGTTTTTTCGCCGGGCGAGCCACCTGACCCGGCCGGACCGCATAACCTCAAGCACGGGCCGCCCGGCCAGCCAGCACCCGTGCAGAGGGGGTCGTGCGTGCGTCCGATCCGTCCCGGTGACCGCGGACCCGCGGTCACGGAGATCCGTACGATCCTGGCCGGTCTCAACCTGCTCCCGCCTGCGGACGGCGCACAGATCGACGAGTTCGACCCCGCGACCGAGCGGGCGGTACGCGCCTTCCAGCAGTCCCGCGGGCTGAGCGTGGACGGTCGCGTCGGTGCGGAGACGTGGCGGGCCCTGGAGGCGGCCCGCTGGCGGCTCGGTGCGCGCACCCTCTACCACGCGGTGCCCGAGCCACTGACCGGCGAGGACGTCCGCTCATTGCAGGAACGCATGCTGGAGATGGGGTACGACGCGGGCCGCGCGGACGCCATCTACGGCATCCGGACGTCCCGGGCCGTGGCCCAGTTCCAACGTGAGGTCGGCCTGACCCCGGACGGCGCGTGCGGTCCGCACACCATGAACGCGCTGCGCCGGCTCGGCCGGAAGGTGGTCGGCGGTCGCCCCCAGTGGCTGCGTGAGTCCGACGCCATACGGCAGTCCGGGCCGACCCTCGTCGGCCGGACGGTGGTGATCGACCCGGGCCACGGCGGCACCGACCCCGGTGTGGTGGTGCCGGACGGGACGCTGCGCTGGACCGAGGCGGATCTGGTGCACGACCTGGCGAGCCGGCTGGAAGGTCGGCTGGCGGCCTCCGGTGTGCGGGTGCAGCTCACCCGCGGCCCGGCCCCCGGCGAGTGCCTGCCGGACACCGACCGGGCTCAGCTGGCCAACGCGCTCGGCGCCGACGTGTTCATCTCGCTGCACACCGACGGGCACCTCAATCCCGACGCCGACGGCGTGGCCACCTACCACTACGGCACCAACAACGGGGTGACCTCGGCGACCGGCGAGCGGTTGGCGGGGCTCGTACAGCGGGAGATCGTGGCGCGTACCGGGCTGCGGAACTGCGGCACCCACGCCAAGGCGTGGGACCTGCTCCGGCTGACGCGGATGCCGGCGGTCCGGGTGGAGGTCGGTTACCTCACCTCACCGACGGACCGTGCCAGGCTGGTCGACCCGCGGTTCCGTGACCGGGTCGCCGAGGCGATCGTGGCCGCCGTGCAGCGGATGTACTTCCCCATCGAACGGGACGTGCCGACCGGCTCGATCGACGTCAGCGAGCTGCGGGCGGTGGTGGCGGCCGGCACGGTGGTGGACTGATCGCCCACCGCCCCGGTACACCGCTCAGTTCGTGCTCGACCGGGTGGCCGCGGCCGGCCGGACCGGGCGCAGGAGGCTTTCCGGGCTCATCGAGCCGAGCAGCTTCTCCAGCGCGTACTCGACGTCGGACTTCCAGCTCAGCGCGGTACGCAGCTCCAACCGGAGCCGCGGGAAGCGGGGATGCGGACGTACGGTTTTGAAACCGACGGAGAGGAAGAAGTCGGCCGGCGCGACGCAGGCGCGGGAGTCGTCGGCCGCGTCACCGAACTTGGCGTCGCCGAACGCTTCGATCGCCTTGATCCCGCGCTTGGTGAGGTCCCGCGCAACACCCTGCACGAGCATCCGTCCCAACCCGCCACCGGCGAAGGACGACACCACGTTCGCCGTCATCAGCAGCGCGGCGTCGGCCGACACCGGCGAGGTGGGAAAGGCCATCGAACGGGGAACGTACGCCGGCGGGGCGTACATGACGAAGCCGGCCGGCATGCCGTCGACGTAGGCGAGTTTGCCGCACGATCCCCATTCGAGCAGGGTCTGGGAAACCCAGGCCTCCTTCTCCAGGCCCGGATCACCGGCGGCGCAGGCCCGGTCGGCGGAGACCGGATCCAGCTCCCAGTAGACGCACTGCCGGCAGGGACGGGGCAGGTCCTCCAGCGTGTCCAGGGTCAGGTTGACCAGACGTCGCGACATTGGCGCACCCCACACTAGGCTCGGTGGTGAACCGGCACGGAACGACAGCGCCGCCTTCCTGCCCCCGACGAGCGATCGTACGCCGCCGTCCGGCCGTACGGGAGGGGACGCGCGAACGCCCGCCGGTGCGGGTGACCGTCCGGGGAATGGACGCACCCGATGTCCGATGACCGACCAGACGGAAGCGGTCTAGGATCGAAAATCGGCGCCCCGTGCCGCCATGGTCGCCGGTGTCCGGGGTACGCCCAGGGCGGAAGTCCGCCTTCCAGCGATCGAGGTGATGTCATGGCCGGCACGACGCTCGACGACTACACCGACCGGTACGCCCGGCGCGTACGGGGCATGAAGGCCTCGGAGATCCGAGCCCTCTTCGCAGTGGCGAGTCGTCCGGAGGTCGTGTCGCTGGCCGGCGGCGCTCCCTACATCACGGCGCTGCCGCTGGACGCGGTGGGCGAGATGCTCGGCCGGCTGGGCTCCGAGCACGGCGCGACCACGCTGCAGTACGGCATCGGCCAGGGCACGCTGGAGCTGCGCGAGGGGATCTGCGAGGTGATGGCCCTCTCCGGGATCGACGCCTCCTGCGGCGCGTCGCCGGACGACGTGGTGGTCACCGTCGGCGGGCAGCAGGCGCTCGACCTGGTGGCCCGCCTCTTCCTGGATCCGGGCGACGTGGTGCTCGCCGAGGGCCCGACGTACGTCGGTGCGCTCGGGGTGTTCCAGGCTGCCCAGGCCCAGGTGGTGCACGTACCGATGGACTCCGACGGGCTCATCCCGGAGGCGTTGGAGGCCGCCATCGCCGAGCAGGCACGCGCCGGCCGGCGGGTCAAGTTCCTCTACACCATCCCCACCTACCAGAACCCGACCGGCGTCACGCTCACCGAGGAGCGACGGGAGCGGGTCCTCGACATCTGCGAGCGCGCCGGCCTGCTCGTCATCGAGGACGACCCGTACGGTCAGCTGGGGTTCGAGGGCGAGGCGCCCGCGCCGCTGCGGGCCCGTCGGCGGGAGGGCGTCTTCTACCTCGGCACCTTCTCCAAGACGTTCGCCCCTGGCCTACGGGTCGGCTGGATCCTCGCGCCGCACGCGGTCCGTGACAAGCTGGTCATCGCGAGCGAGGCGCAGATCCTGTGTCCCAGCGGCTACGCGCAGGCCGCCGTGGCGACGTACCTCAACACCATGCCGTGGCGGGAGCAACTGAAGGTCTACCGGGAGGTCTACCGGGAGCGTCGGGACGCGCTGCTCGACGCGCTCGCCGACCTGATGCCGGAGGGCACCAGCTGGACCAGGCCCGGCGGGGGTCTCTTCGTGTGGACCACCCTGCCCGCCGGCCTCGACTCCAAGGCGATGATGCCGCGCGCGGTGGCCGCCCGCGTGGCGTACGTGCCGGGTACCGGCTTCTACGCGGACGGCTCCGGTGCCGGCCACATGCGGCTGAACTTCAGCTTCCCGCCGCCGGAGCGGATCCGGGAGGGTGTGCGCCGGCTTGCCGGAGTGATGGAGCAGGAGATCGCGACACGGCACGTCTTCGGTGCGGTACGTGGCGAGGGTCCCCGCCGCCGGACCGGTTCGGATGCGCCAGGGCCGGCCTTGGCATGATTCCGGCATGGGTACGACCGCTGCCGACCACACCGAGCTGACCGAACCAGCCGGCCACGACGACCTGCACGTCCTCGTACTGGCGGGCGGGCTCTCGTACGAACGGGACGTCTCGCTGCGCTCCGGCCGCCGGGTGTTCGACGCCCTACGAAACGTCGGCATGGACGTCGAACTCCGGGACGCCGACACCGCGCTGCTGCCGGCGCTGGCCGCCGACCCGCCGGATGCCGTCGTCATCGCTCTGCACGGCGCGCCCGGGGAGGACGGCTCGCTGCGCGGCGTACTCGACCTCTGCGACGTTCCGTACGTCGGATGCGACGCGCGGGCGTCCCGGTTGGCCTGGGACAAGCCCTCGGCGAAGACCGTCCTCCGCGAGGCGGGCATCCCCACTCCCGACTGGGTGGCGCTGCCGCACGACCGCTTCTCCGAACTGGGCGCCGTCGCGGTACTGGACCGGATTGTCGACCGGCTCGGCCTACCGCTCATGGTCAAGCCGGCGCAGGGCGGTTCCGGCCTGGGTGCTGCGGTGGTCCGGGAGAGCGCGGCGCTGCCGGCCGCGATGGTGGGTTGCTTCGCGTACGGCTCGACGGCGCTCGTCGAACGGTACGTGCCCGGGATGGACGTGGCCGTGTCCATCCTCGACCTCGGCGACGGCCCGAAGGCACTGCCGGCCGTGGAGATCGTGCCGCGCAACGGTGTGTACGACTACGCCGCCCGGTACACGGCCGGACGGACCACCTGGCACACGCCGGCGCGCCTCGACCAGGAGGTTGCGGCGAACGTGGCGGACGTGGCGCTCGCCGCGCACACGGCCCTGGGCCTGCGGGACCTGTCCCGGGTCGACCTCATCGTCGACGCCGACGGGCAGCCGCACGTCCTGGAGGTGAACGTCTCCCCGGGAATGACCGAGACGTCGCTGCTGCCGCTCGCCGTGTCGGCCGCCGGCCTGGACTTCGGGCAGGTGCTCGGCAAGCTCGTCGCCCACGCCGCCGCCCGGCGTCCCTGACGTCGGCAAGCTGTCCGCGGTGACGGCGGAGGCGATCGACCTCCACCGCGGCGCGGAAGCCGGTTGATCGTCGTCCCTTCGCCTGGCAGCGTTGCGCACCATGACGACGACTCCGGACGCCACCGGTTGGCGTGCGGCCAACCGCGCCAACTGGGACGAACGCGTTCCGGTCCACGTTGCCAGCCCCTTCTACGACCTCCCCGGCTTCATCGCAGGCAGGAACACGCTCCGCGACTTTGAACTCGACGAGATCGGTGAGGTCCGCGGCAAGGGCCTGCTGCACCTTCAGTGCCACATCGGGCTGGACACCCTGTCCTGGGCCCGGCGCGGAGCCACCGTCACCGGCCTGGACTTCTCCGAACCCGCCGTGGACATGGCCAACGCTCTCGCCGCGCGAATCGGCGCCACCACCGCCCGCTTCATCGCCGCCGACGTGTACGACGCCGTCCAGGCGCTGGACGGGCGCACTTTCGACATCGTCTACACCGGCTTCGGCGCGCTGTGCTGGCTCCCCGACATCGCCGGGTGGGCGCAGACGGCGGCCAAGCTGGTGGCTCCTGGAGGCTTCCTCTATCTGGCCGAGTTCCATCCCGTTGCCGATGTCCTCGCCGACGACGGCCGCACCATCGAGGGGAACTACTTCCAGCGCGGCCCGATCGTCGTGGATGCGCCAGGGACCTACGCCGATCCCGACGCGCCGATCACCGCGTCCCTGACGGTCGAATGGCTGCACGGCATCGGCGAGGTGGTCAGTGCCCTGGCCGCCGCCGGCCTCCGCCTGGAGTTCCTGCACGAGCACGACAGCGGTCATTTCCGCTTCCCCGCAGGACTGCCCGTTCCTCAGGTCTACTCGCTGCGTGCGGCGAGGATCGGGTAGGGCCGGCCCACCCAGCCCTGCGGCTCGGGTTCTGGTTCCGAGGCACGCCTCAGTCGCCGACGGTCCGTGTGGTGACGTCTTCGTCGGGGCGTCGCGGGGAAGGCACCTTCGGTCGCTGCCCGGAATTCTCATCCGTCGACCTGTCCCGGAGCGGCGTGCTCTCCACCGCGTTGCTGCGCTCCGAAGGCGTCGAGCTCTCCGTCGTGCTGGTTGGCTCTCCGGCGCCCCGCCCGTCGGTCACCTGCTCCGCCCTCCCGGCGGCTGAGCCGTCACCGTCTGCGGAGGGGTTCCCGCCGAGGGCCGGACTGCCACCACCAGCGGGAGCATCGTCGACGGCCGGATAGTCGACCGGAACCTCCTCTGCTGCCTCGATGACCGACGCGGGTTCGGTCGCCGGGCCGGGGTCCGCGTCGGCGACGGGGATCGGCGCAGAGAGGCTGGATGGTGCCTGCCACTGAATCCGGGGCGGCTCCGCGAGCGGACGCCCACCGAAGTCCGCCAGCCAGGCGGCGACCAGTGCAAGGTTCTCTCGCCACTTGGCCTCGGGGATCGGCGGCAGGATCGAGTCCCAGAGCGACAGAAACGTGCCACGCAGTTGAAGGCGGCCGTACGGGCGGGCGAGGAACCACAGGTGCAGGTGCGCGGAGCCGTCGCCCCAGCGATTCACGTGAACCCGGGCCACGTCGTCCAGTGACCGGATCGCGCGCTCCAGCCGTACCGTCATCACACCCAGCTCGGCAGCGAGCAGGTTCGGCAGATCCCCGAGATCGAGGTGGGACCGGGACTCGAGGATGAGGACCATGGGCAGACCCGTGGGGCGGTCCATGGCGCGTACCCGCCACCGCTCGCCGACCCAGATGTACGCCTCATCGGGCGCACTGCACGCGATGCATTCCCGGTTGCCCTCGCCCTTGCGGGGCGGCTCGACCGGGACCGGATCATCGAGTTGCTTGACGCGAAGGTCGCCCTCGAAGGGGAACGAAGGCCACTGGGTGAAGTCCGGGACTGCGGGAGGGGTGTCGTGCACGAGGGTGACCCTAGTCGAGTCCGGGACCGCTGTCCCTACTCCGCACCAACCGTTGTCGCGGACCATCCCGATGTCGCCGGCGGTCCGGCCACAGAGATATCCACAGGGCTCCGGCGACTCAGGAACGGGGCGTCATCCACAGGCGGGTAGGCGGTTTCACGCGCTGTTTCACGTGAAACGGGGGGTGCCTGTGGATAACCGCTGTGGATAAGTTCGACACTGCCATCACCGTCCCCGCAGTGCCCCGTCGGGCCGCGTTTCACGTGAAACAGGGATCGCTGACGCGACCGCTCGGCCGGCCTGTCGCGTCCTGTCCCTGCCTCTCCCCGTCTCGCCGCGGTGTCCCCCTGTCCTCTCCCTGGGCGCCCGGCCGCAAGATCGTGCTCGATCCTGGATTCAGTGGCCTCAACGCGCCCGGGATGCCACTCGATCCAGGAAACAGCGCGATCTTGCCGTGGGCCGTGGGGGCATGCGACGCCGGCCGAGATCGGCTCAAGCTCGCTACGGACCTCCCGACGATCGACACCGAGGCCTTGGGGCCCTCCGGGTGATCGTGGGTCGCGACAGCCCGCCAGCGACGCGGGGCGGCGCAGCACGGCCACGACTCGGCTCATCCCTGACAGACTGACGGCCGCGCACCCCCCGGGTGCGCGGCCGTCGGTCTCGTTCAGTCAGGACTCGGACGACTCCTCGCCGACACCGATGATCCCTACGATCCGTTCCAGGTCGTCGACCGTGGCGAACTCGATCGTGATCTTGCCCTTGCTCCGGCCGATGTCCACCTTCACCCGGGTGTCGAAGCGGTCCGACAGCCGATCGGCCAGATCGTTGAGGGCCGGCGCGTGCGGCTTCGGACGCCGGTTGGCGGCCGAGGGCTTGGCCGGTCCGTCGTTCAGGGCCAGAGCGACGATCTCCTCGGTCGCACGTACGGAGAGACCCTCGGCGACGATCCGCAGAGCGAGCTGCTCCTGCGCCTCCGCGTCGTCGAGGCTCAGCAGAGCGCGGGCGTGCCCGGCGGAGAGAATCCCGGCGGCGACCCGCCGCTGCACCTGGGCGGGGAGGTTGAGCAGTCGGATGGTGTTGGAGATCTGCGGGCGGCTGCGCCCGATCCGGCGGGCCAGCTCCTCGTGCGTGGCCCCGAACTCCTCCAGCAGCTGCTGGTACGCGGCCGCCTCTTCCAGCGGGTTGAGGTTCGCCCGGTGGATGTTCTCCAGCAGTGCGTCCCGGAGCATCGCGTCGTCTCGCGTGTCCCGCACGATCGCCGGGATGCTCTCCCTACCGACCGCCTGGGCGGCCCGCCAGCGGCGTTCGCCCATCACCAGCTCGTACTTCTCGTCGTCGAGCTGGCGGACCACAATCGGCTGGAGGAAGCCGACCTCCTGGATCGAGGTCTTCAGCTCCTCGAGCGCCTCCTCGTCGAAGACCTGTCGGGGCTGTTTCGGGTTCGGCATGATCGCGTCGACCGGGATCTCGGCGAACCGGGCTCCCGGCACCGGGCTCAGCGCCGGCTCGGGCTCCGCCGGCGGCGCGCCCGGTGCGTCCGCAGCCGGCGGAACGGCGGCCACCGCACCCGCATCCGCGGACGGCAGGTTGCCCGGCGGCTCGACTACCTCCGTTCCGGCACCCGGCACCGGCCCGGTCGGGATGAGTGCTCCCAGACCTCGACCCAGGCCGCCCCGAGGACGGTTCTTCATGCCATGCCTCCAGACGACTCGTCCGCACTACGCATTCCGGCCCACCGGTTCCTTGACGCCGCGCTCGGCAATCTCCTGGGCTGCCTCGAAGTAGCTCGTGGCACCCCGCGATCCGGGATCGTAGGTCATCACGGACTGCCCATAGCTGGGCGCCTCGGAGACGCGTACGTTCCGCGGAATGACCGCCTGCAGGACCTTGTCGCCGAAGTGGTTGCGGACGTCCTGCTCGACCGCGTCAGCCAGACGGGTACGCCGGTCGTACATCGTGAGCAGAATCGTGGAGACCTCGAGTCGCGGGTTGAGGTGCTGCCGGACCAGGTTGATGTTGTTGATGAGCTGGTTCAGCCCTTCCAGCGCGTAGTACTCGCACTGAATGGGGATCAGCACCTCCTGGGCGGCCACCAGCGCGTTCACGGTGAGCAGGCCGAGCGAGGGCGGGCAGTCGATGAAGACGTAGTCGAAGTGGCCGGGGTACGCGGCGATGGCTCGGGCGAGCCGGGACTCCCGGGCCACCACGGAGACCAACTCGATCTCGGCTCCTGCGAGGTCGATGGTCGCCGGTACGCACCAGAGATTGGGGATGCCCTCCACGGCCTGCGCCACCTCCTCCAGCGGCACGCTGTTGATGAGGCAGTCGTAGACGTCCGGCACACCGGTGTGGTGCGGCACGTTCAACCCGGTGGAGGCGTTGCCCTGTGGGTCGAGGTCCACCACCAGCACCCGATTGCCGTGCAGCGCGAGCGCCACGGCCAGGTTGACGGTGGTGGTCGTCTTACCCACGCCGCCCTTCTGGTTCGCGACGCACATGACCCGGGTCCGCTCCGGTCGAGGCATCGTCACCTCGCCACTGGGGTTCAGGATCTGCACGGCGCGCATCGCCTCCATTGCCAACGGTGGGTCATCATCTTCGGCCGTTTCACGTGAAACGGCCGAGGGGTCAACCGGCGCGGCCTCGTACGGCTCGGCCGGGACAGCGGGGGCGTCGGGGGCTGCGGTCGCATCCCGTACCGCGTCGGGCGTGGGCTGGTGCGGGACGGCCTGCTCGAATCGCGCCGACGCTGTGGTGTTGCGCCGGGTCGCGGCCGACCGCGCCTCGGACGGTGCGTTCACCGGCCGCGGTCCGGAGTCCGGCGGGCGGGTCGCCTGCTGCTCCGGCCCGGACCCGTCGGGGGACCAGGCGGGGTAGCTGGTTTCACGTGAAACGTGGTCGTTGGCCGACCTGTTCGTTCGTGGGTCGTCGTACCTGCCGTCGTCATGCACCTGTCATCCCTGCCCGCTTCGGATGGTCGGTCCGCACCCGCCAACTGGCCACGTCCGCACACGCCTTTCACGGTGCCCGTAGCCAGCGGGAGCGGCCGGGACCGTCAACGTCCGTCGCCATCCGCTCCACACTATCGACGCGCGGTCAGCCTACGGCGCACAGGCGCGGCCGGTCCACGTCGGGTTCTCATCCCTTCCTCCACCCGCACCGGTTTCAACGACCCAGGCACCTACCGGGAAAGGCTTGTGCCGCAACGGAACCGCTGGTCATCCAGCGCGGGCGGGGACCACGGCGAGCCCTGCTGCGGCGAACGCGATCGGTATCACAGCAGGGCGCCCGCCACTTGCGCGGCGACAGCTCGTTCGCGCCGTCAGCGACGGCGCGAACGGCCACCCCGGGACCTCGTCTTGGCGGCCGCCGCGCGGGCCGGGCCCACAACCCGCTCCCGTACGACCTCCACCACGGTGGCCGGCGGGTCGATCACACCGACGCCACAGAGGTACACGGTCGGCTCCCCGCCGCCGAGCTTCGCGACCGCGGCCTCGTGCTCGGCGATCTCCTCGGCCGCCGAGGCGCCCTTGAGCGCGACCAGCCGTCCGTTCGGCACGGCGAGTGGTAGGCACCAGGCCGCGAGCCGGTCCAGCGGCGCGACGGCGCGAGCGGTGACCACGTCCCCGCGCAGCGGGGCGATGCCGGGCGCACCGGTAGCCGCCTCCTCGGCCCGGCCACGGAACACCCGAACGGACTCGCCCAGCCCGAGCCGGTCCACCGCCTCGATCAGGAATGAGGTGCGTCGGGCCAGCGGCTCGATCAGGGTGACCGCCAGGTCGGGACGCGCGATCGCCAGGACGAGACCGGGCAGGCCGGCGCCGGAGCCGACGTCCAGCACCTCGACGCCCTCCGGGATCCGCTCGGCCACCGCCGCGCAGTTCAGCAGGTGACGATCCCAGATCCGGGGCGCTTCCCGAGGGCCGATCAGGCCGCGGACCACCCCGTCGGTGGCGAGCAGTTCGGCGTACGCCGCGGCGATGTCGAGGCGGTCGCCGAAGAGTGCACGGGCCGCATCGGCCAGTTCCACCGGCAACGTGGCGACGGCGGGGTCGGGGGTGTCCGTCGTACCCGAGGAACGCGAGAAGTCTTCCGCGGGGTCGCCGGGCCGGACAGCCGACGGCCCGGGTGAGGTGCCACCCGGGCCGGTCGGAGCGTCTTCGTGGGTCACCCGGTCAGTCCAGCGGCCGGACGACGATACGACGGTTCGGCTCGACGCCTTCCGACTCGCTCTCCACTCCGGCGATCGCGTTGACCACGTCGTGCACGCACTTGCGCTCGAAGGCGGACATCGGCTCCAGCCGGACGGACTCGCCGTACTCCTTGACCTTCTCGACCGCGTTGCGGGCCACCGCGGCGAGTTCCTTGCGCCGGGTGGCGCGGTAGCCGCCGACGTCGAGCAGCAGCCGACTCGGCGAACCGGTCTGCCGGAAGACGGCGAGCCGGGTCAGCTCCTGGAGCGCTTCGAGGGTGGCACCGCGCTGGCCGACGAGGCTCTGCAGCCTGGCGCCGACGACCTCGACCATCGGGCGCCCACCGGACACCAGCTCGTCGATGTCGCCGTCGTAGTCGAGGATGTCGAGCAGACCCTCGACGTAGTCGGCAGCGATCTCACTCTGCCGGAACAGGTCACTCTCGGCCGGGGCTTTCTTCTCCCGGCCCGCGCCGTTGGCCTCCTCGGCCTCGACCTCGGTGTCGTCGCCGGACGCGACGGGAGCCGTCCCCTCCTCGTCCAGGGACTCGTCGGCGCGGGGGATGCTGGTATCGGTCACGGTGTCATCTCCGTACTCGCTCGGCCGGACCGTCGGGTCCGCTGGTCTCCCGGGCCCGGCTGGAGGTCGCCGGTGCCACGGGCACGTCTGTACGGGCAGTTTCGCCCGTGCCCGCGTCGCGCGCGGTGTGTTCCACCCGGCGCCGGCCGTACGGCGGCTGCACGGTGCGGAACGGGCCGCCGACGGTCTCCCGCGGCGGCCCGGATCACGTCAGCCCTGCCGCTTGGCGGGGCGCCCCTTCTTCGGGTTGGCCGGCTTCGCGCCCGGCTTCGGCGCGGCGACCTTCGGGGCGGTGGCCTTGGTCGGCACCTGCGGGGCAGGCTTGCGACCGAACAGGCCACTCGTCTTGGCCGGCTGCACCGTCTTGCGGGTCGACGTAGACGTCGTGGCCTTGGAGGCGGTGGGCGGCGGCGGGTACTTGCGGAGCACCCACTGCTGCTGGCCGAGCGTGAAGAGGTTGTTGGTGACCCAGTAGATGATCACACCGATCGGGAAGATCGAGCCAGACACCAGGAGCGAGAGCGGGATGCCGTAGAGCATCAGTCGCTGGATCATCCGCTGCTGCGGGTCCTCGGCCCAACCGGTCTTGAGGATCATCTGTCGGCTGGTGAGGTAGGTGGTACCCATCATCACCAGGACCAGGACGCCAGCGATGATCTTGACGGTGGTGCCGTTCGCGCCCAGGTTGGCCAGTTCTGCGGGGGTCGAGCCGAAACGGCCGGAGATCGGGGCGGTGAAGAGCTTCGCGCTCGAGGCGCTGTTGAACTGGTCGACGGACCAGCCGTACAGCGTCTTGAGGTGATTGTCCGGGTTGAGCCGCTTGAGCGTGTGGAACAGGCCGAGGAAGACCGGGATCTGGAGGAACATCGGAAGGCAGCCCATGAGGGGGTTGGCCTTTTCCTTCCGGTAGAGCTCCATCATCTCCTTCTGGAGCGTCTCCCGGTCACCCTTGTGCTTCTCCTGCAGCGCCTTGACCTGGGGCTGCAACGCCTGCATCGCGCGCTGCGACTTGATCTGCTTAACGAAGACCGGGAACAGGATCACCCGGACGGTGACCACCAGGAAGAAGATGGCCAGGATCCAGGCGAAGTTCGTGCCGATGACGGCGTCGACGGGCACTCCGATGGCATCCCAGGCCGAGTGCCAGGTCAGCAGGATCCACGAAATCGCGTAGTAGATCCAGTCGAGACTCAATTCGGAGCTCCAGTCACATCGGCACGGCGGCGACCGCCCGGCTCCGGCACCGGGTCATGTCCACCTGGGTGGAAGGGGTGGCAGCGCAACAACCGCCGGACCGCCAGCCCGGTCCCGCGGACCGCGCCGTGCCGGGCCACCGCCTCTAGCGCGTACGCACTGCACGACGGGTAGAACCGACAGCGGGCCGGCAGTGCCGGACTTATCCAACGACGGTACGCGATGATAGGCCCGATCAGCACACGGGCGGCCAGGCTGTTGGACCGGCGAGCGGCCGAACTGAAACTCACCGGCGCCGCCTCCGGGGCACCTGGGCGGCGGCGATCGCGGCGTCCAGGTCGGCGCCGAGCCGCGGGTAGGCCACGTCGGCGGCCTCGGGCAGTGCGCGGACGACCAACGTGCTGCCCACGGGCAGTTCGCCCAGCCGTTCCCGGACCAGGTGCCGCAGGCGGCGACGGACCCGGTTACGGACGACCGCCGGCCCGACGGCCTTGGATACGACGAAGCCGGCGCGGGTCGGCGCGGACGGCTGCTCCGCGCCGGCGTTCCGCGCCGGCTCCGACGAGGTCGGTGTCGCTGTCTCGGGAGGGGTCGGCAGGGTCAGGTGCACCACGACCGCGCCACGGCCGGCGCGTCGGCCACCCCGGACCGCTGCGGCGAAGTCGGTGCTGCGCCGCAGTCGCTGCGCGGCGGCCAGCACGACTGCCTCACGTCTCCCCGGACCTGCCCGGTCGGCCTCAGGCCGACAGGCGGGCGCGGCCCTTGGCGCGACGGGTCGAGAGGATGGCCCGCCCGGCCCGGGTGCGCATGCGCAGCCGGAAGCCGTGGGTCTTGGCGCGCCGGCGGTTGTTCGGCTGGTAGGTGCGCTTGCTCACGTCAGGCTCTCCGTTGTCCTACGTCCCGAGACGGTGAAGACCCGGGAATCGTGTGGTGGTCCAGGCCACTACGCGGTGGCCTCCAATCGGCGCTGCCCGACGACGTGGCACCTCACCGATTCGGGGAGACCTACGCGGGCAGCAAGCACCCATCACCCTAGCAGAGGGCGTGAGAGCAGCCGCTCCAGCCTACGCACGGAGGCAATGACCGTCAAACAGCATCGCCCGGGCCCACACGGACGCACCGACGACCGAAGCGGCGGTTTTCGCTCATACCGAGAACGCGGGGGCCGCGTCGCCGGTTGATGGCGCAGGGACAACGCTGTTACCGTGCCCGATTGCGGTCGACGTCGGGGGTTGGATCGTCGGCGACCGGCAAGACCGGACAAGGTAGTGAATCGTTCGGCACGGTGTACCCGCTTCAGCGCCCGATCAGGCAGGGGCAGGTCCCACCCGCGTCCGACGAACGGCCACAATCGGTCGGTACACAGGCTGTGGATAACTTGTGGACGACGACTGGTCGGCCGTTCGGGTGGTAAAGCGCCATCCGCGCTCACGCGGCGGGACAGCGACGGCCGGCTGGCAGACAGCGACGGCCGGGGAGCAGAGGCGAGGGGGTGGCACGACGGTGGCCGGTTCGACCGACCTTGCCGCGGTGTGGACGGCGACGACCGACGAACTCGCCGACGAGATCATCTCCGCGCAGCAGCGGGCCTACCTCCGGCTGACCCGACTGCGCGCGATAGTCGAGGACACCGCGCTGCTCTCCGTACCGGACGCGTTCACCCGGGACGTGATCGAGTCGCGGCTGCGCCCGGCGATCACCGAGGCGCTCACCCGCCGTCTCGGCCGGCCGATCCAGGTGGCGGTCACCGTACGGGTCGCCGAGGACCCGGCCGGGCGACCGGCCGGAACCGTCTACCGCAGCGCCCCGGAACCCGGGCCGGTCGATCTGGAGGTCGGGCCGGCGGATCTGCTCGACGCGTCCCACCCCGCCACCCGGCCGGACCCGCCGATCCCCAATCAGCCGCAGCCCGAACGCTCGCTGGAGCATTCGTCGCAGCTCGGCGAACCGCACCACCCGGACTTCGGCATGGGCCGGGACGCGCAGGAAGCGCTGTTCAGCACCGCGTTCGCCGATCCGTCGCCGGCCCCGGCCCCTCGGATCGCACCGGAGCGGCGCGGCTTCGACGAACAGTCCGCCCGGCTCGACCCGCCGGGTCCGGACGCCCGCCCCTACGAACCCCGATACCGCGAGGACGCCCCGTCCCCACGTGATCAGCACGTGATCCGGGCGCTGCCCCGCGACGGGGGAACCGACAGTGGCCCCGGCCGTGGTGGCGCGGATCACCGGTCGGGGCTCCGGGACGAGCGCCGGCTGCCGGGGGCCGACACGGGCGGCAACCGGCTGAACCCGAAGTACATGTTCGAGACATTCGTCATCGGCTCGTCGAACCGCTTCGCGCACGCCGCGTCGGTCGCGGTGGCCGAGTCACCGGCGAAGGCGTACAACCCGCTGTTCATCTACGGTCACTCCGGGCTGGGCAAGACGCACCTCCTGCACGCCATCGGGCACTACGCCACGACCCTCGGCAACGCCCGCTCGGTGCGGTACGTCTCGACCGAGGAGTTCACCAACGACTTCATCAACTCGCTCCGGGACGACAAGACCAGCGCGTTCCAGCGGCGCTACCGCGACGTCGACATCCTCTTGATCGACGACATCCAGTTCCTGGAGAACCGCGAGCGCACCCAGGAGGAGTTCTTCCACACCTTCAACACCCTGCACAACGCCAACAAGCAGATCGTCATCACCTCCGACCGGTCGCCGCGTCAGCTCGCCACCCTCGAGGACCGGATGCGTACCCGGTTCGAGTGGGGGCTGCTGGCCGACATTCAGCCGCCCGACCTGGAGACCCGGATCGCGATCCTGCAGAAGAAGGCGGCGCAGGAGCGGATGTACGCCCCGCCGGACGTCCTGGAGTTCATCGCCTCCCGGGTGTCGAACTCCATCCGGGAACTGGAGGGCGCGCTGATCCGGGTGACGGCGTTCGCCAGCCTGACCCGGTCGACCGTCGAGCTGTCGCTGGCCGAGGAGGTGCTCCGGGACTTCATGCCCGACGGCGCCGGCCCGGAGATCAACGCCGACCAGATCATGGCGTCGACCGCCGACTACTTCGGGGTGAGCCTGGAGGATCTGCGCGGGCACTCCCGGTCCCGGGTGCTCGTCAACGCCCGCCAGGTGGCCATGTACCTGTGCCGGGAGCTGACCGACCTCTCGCTGCCCCGGATCGGGCAGGCGTTCGGTGGACGCGACCACACCACCGTCATGCACGCCGACCGGAAGATCCGGCAGCAGATGGCCGAGCGCCGCTCGCTCTACAACCAGATCGCCGAGCTGACCAACCGGATCAAGCAGAACACCTGAGTCGTACGCGGGCCGCACGCGCGGCCGAGTGACCCGAGCCCCGCCCACGGCGGGGCTCGACGCTTTCCACAGCCCGGTCGATTGACCCTCGAGCCGGTCGAACCCACAGGATCGGGGCCGTGTCCGTCCACCGCTCGCGATCGTTGTCCACATCCCGTTGTCCACCGACGGTGGATAACTACGCTAGGTCCGCTCCCGATTACCCACAGGTTGTGGACAACTCCTGGGGACAGGGTGTGGACGGCTGGGGACAACTGGGCCGTCATCCACCGATGGCGGTCGACCTGTGGGCAAGCTGTTGAAGGTTCTGGGGATAACGGCGGATCCGATGGTCCGGACGATCCACAGACCTGGGGAGAAAGTCGGTGGATTGACGGTGGATAACCGGTGGACAACGGTGGACAACCTGGGGGCAGCCGCGGCCTGTGGACTGCGAGCCGGGTTTACCCCCCGGTTCTCCACAGCCAACTCACCGGTGGATAACCTGTCTCACCTGCGCAAACGCCGGTTCTCCACAGTTTGCACAGGTGCGATGAAGACGATGAGTTATCTCTTCTGAAAGAACAAAAACCAATCATCACCGTTGGACTTTCTGTGGATCGGGCCGAACGCTGCCGAGGCAGCGGTGAGCAGGGACTCCCTCCGTGGGGTCGGGCACACAGCCGATGTCGTCGCGTCTTAAGGTGCGATGAGTACCCGCCCCGTCGGGCGGGTCGGCAGGCAGCGGTCGGCATGAGAGAGTTGTTGTCGACGTCGACGCGGAGGCATTGATGAAGTTCCGAGTGGAGCGCGACGCGCTCGCTGAGGCCGTGGCCTGGACCGCGAAGAGCCTGCCCAACCGGCCGTCCGTCCCGGTGCTGGCCGGCGTGATGCTCCGGGTCACCGACGGGAACCTGCAGGTCTCCGGGTTCGACTACGAGGTCTCCAGCCAGGTGACCGTCGAGGTCCAGGGAGACGCCGACGGTGCGGCGCTGGTCAGCGGCCGGCTCCTCGCCGAGATCACCAAGGCGCTGCCGGCCAAGCCGGTGGACATCGCCGCGGTGGGCGCCCACCTCGAGCTGGTCTGCGGCAGCGCCCGGTTCACCCTGCCCACGATGCCGGTGGAGGACTACCCGTCCCTGCCGGAGATGCCGGAGAGCGCCGGCACCGTCGACGCGGCCACCTTCGCCGCCGCGGTTGCCCAGGTCGCCATCGCCGCCGGGCGGGACGAGACCCTGCCGATGATGACCGGTGTCCGGATCGAGCTGTCCGGCAGCACCCTGGCGATGCTCGCCACCGACCGTTACCGGTTGGCGCTGCGCGAGATCCAGTGGAACCCGGACGACGCGGACGTGAGCATCAACGCCCTGGTGCCCGCGCGTACCCTGCACGACACCGCCAAGGCCCTCGGCCCGATCGGCGGCGAGGTCACGCTGGCGCTGGCCGCGGGCGGCGCCGGCGAAGGCATGATCGGCTTCGCCGGCGGCACCCGGCGTACGACCAGCCGGTTGCTCGACGGCGCCAACTACCCGCCGGTCCGCTCGCTCTTCCCGAGCAGCCACAACGCCGAGGCCAGGGTGCTGGTCAGCACCCTGATCGAGGTCGTCAAGCGCGTGGCACTGGTCGCCGAGCGGACCACCCCGGTGCTGCTCAGCTTCAGCGCGGACGGGCTCGTCGTCGAGGCCGGTGGGTCCGAGGAGGCGCGCGCCAGCGAGGCGATGGAGGCCACCTTCACCGGAGACCCGCTCACCATCGGCTTCAACCCGCAGTACCTGATCGACGGCCTGGCCAACCTGGGCGTACAGACCGCAGTACTCTCGTTCGTCGACGCCTTCAAACCCGCGGTGATCTCGCCCGCCGGGGAGGATGGCGAGGTCGTGCCGGGGTACCGCTACCTCATCATGCCGATCCGCGTGTCTCGCTGATCGCGCCCGCAACACCCACGCACCGGAGGTAAGAACAAATGCAGCTCGGCCTGGTAGGACTCGGCCGGATGGGCGGCAACATGCGCGAGCGGTTGCGCGCCGCCGGCCACGAGGTGGTCGGTTTCGACCACAACGCGGAGCTGAGCGACGTTGCGTCCCTCGCGGAGCTGGCGGACAAGCTCGAGTCGCCGCGGGCCGTCTGGGTGATGGTCCCGGCCGGCGTGACCGACGAGACCATCGACGCGCTCGCCGAGGTACTCGGTGAGGGCGACATCATCATCGACGGCGGCAACTCCCGGTTCAGCGACGACGGCCCGCGGGCCGAGCGGCTGAACGAGCAGGGCATCGGCTACATCGACGTCGGGGTCTCCGGCGGCGTCTGGGGCCGGCAGAACGGCTACGCGCTGATGGTCGGTGGCGCCGAGGAGCACGTCGCCCGGCTGATGCCGATCTTCGATTCGCTCAAGCCGGAGGGCGAGTTCGGTTTCGTGCACGCCGGCCCGGTCGGAGCCGGTCACTACGCGAAGATGGTGCACAACGGCATCGAGTACGGCCTGATGCACGCGTACGCCGAGGGCTACGAGCTGCTGGCCGCCTCCGAGCTGGTCACCAACGTGCCGGGCGTCTTCAAGTCGTGGCGTGAGGGCACCGTCGTCCGGTCCTGGCTGCTCGACCTGCTCGACCGGGCCCTCGACGAGGACCCGGAGCTGGCCGAGCTGAGCGGCTACACCGAAGACACCGGCGAGGGCCGGTGGACGGTGGACGAGGCGGTCCGGCTGGCCGTGCCGCTGAACGTCATCACCGCCTCGCTCTTCGCCAGGTTCGCCTCGCGCCAGGAGGACTCGCCCGCGATGAAGGCGGTGGCCGCGCTGCGTCAGCAGTTCGGCGGGCACGCCGTCCACAAGCGCTGAGCGGTATCCACAACCTGTGTACGTCCGCCGGCTGGAACTGGTCGACTTCCGCTCGTACGAGCAGGTCGGTGTGGACCTGGAGCCGGGGGCGAACGTCCTGATCGGCGCCAACGGCGTCGGAAAGACGAACCTGATCGAGGCGCTCGGCTACGT
Organism: Micromonospora sp. NPDC005367; assembly: GCF_040606825.1. Taxonomy (NCBI): domain Bacteria; kingdom Bacillati; phylum Actinomycetota; class Actinomycetes; order Micromonosporales; family Micromonosporaceae; genus Micromonospora; species Micromonospora sp. NPDC005367. The sequence continues at coordinate 195,918 of NZ_JBEXFP010000005.1, forward strand.
GGCGACCCTGGACAGTCACCGGGTCGCCACGGACGCGCCGCTGGTACGGATGGGCGCCGGATCGGCGGTGATCCGGTGCGCGATCGTGCACGACGAGCGGGAGCTGCTGGTCGAGCTGGAGATCGTTCCGGGTAAGGCGAACCGGGCACGGCTGGGCCGTTCCCCGGCTCGTCGGGCCCGGGACGTCCTCGGCGCGCTGCGGCTGGTGCTCTTCGCTCCGGAGGACCTCGAACTCGTCCGGGGCGATCCGGCCGAGCGCCGCCGTTACCTGGATGACCTGCTGGTCAGCCGGCAGCCGCGGTTCGCCGGGGTGCGGGCCGACTACGAGCGGGTGGTCAAACAGCGCAACGCACTGCTGCGCACCGCGTACCTGGCCCGCAAGACGGGCGGGTCGCGGGGCGGCGACCTGTCGACCCTCGCCGTCTGGGACACGCACCTGGCGCGCCACGGGTCGGAACTGCTCGCCGGCCGCTTGGAGCTGATCGCGGCGCTGACCCCACACGTGGCGAAGGCGTACGACGCGGTCGCCGCGGGGCGCGGGGCCGCCGGGATCGCGTACCGGCCGTCTGTGGAGCTGGCCGAGCCGACCCTGGACCGGGCCGCACTCGCCGAGGCGCTGACGGTCGCGCTGGCCGAGTCGCGGTCGGCAGAGATCGAACGGGGCACCACGCTGGTCGGTCCGCATCGGGACGAGCTGGCACTCACCCTCGGTCCGCTGCCCGCGAAGGGGTACGCGAGCCACGGCGAGTCATGGTCGTTCGCGCTGGCGCTCCGCCTGGCCGGGTACGACCTGCTACGCGCCGACGGGATCGAGCCGGTGCTGGTGCTGGACGACGTCTTCGCCGAGCTGGACGCCGGGCGCCGGGAACGGCTGGCCGAGTTGGTCGGCGGGGCCAGCCAGCTGTTGGTGACCTGCGCGGTCGACGACGACGTGCCCGCCGCGCTGCGGGGCGTGCGTTACGCGGTGGGCGACGGGACGGTGAGTCGTGTCGGATGACCCGGAGGCCACCGGGGCCGGTGGGGCGGGCACGGGTGGACGAAGCCGCGCCGCGTCGACCGGGCGCCCGGGTGCGCGTACTCCCGCCGATGGCGGAACCGACCGGCGTGACCAGGCTGCCGGTCGGGGCGTGACCGGCTCGGACGCCGCGGCCGGTGACGGCGGGCTCCGGCCCGACGGTCCCGGCCCGACCGGTGCCGTCGGTGGCGCCGACCCGGACGCACCGTCGGGGCCGCAGTTGGCGCGTGCGGTGCTCGATGCGGCGAAGGCGCGGCGGGACGCGAAGCCCACGAACCGCCGGCGGGGTTCGACCGGTGGTGGCGGTGCCGGCGAGCGGCGGATGCGCGGCTACTCGGGTCCCGGTCCGGATCCGCGCGACCCGCAGCCGCTCGGTGCCGTGCTGGACCGGCTGGTGAAGGCCCGGGGCTGGCAGCAGCCGGCCGCGGAGGCGACGGTGTTCGGCGCGTGGGAGCGGGTGGTCGGGCCGGAGGTGGCGCAGCACAGCCGCCCGGTGAAGCTGGAGAACGGGGAGCTGACCGTCGAGGCCCGCAGTACCGCCTGGGCGACCCAGCTGCGTCTGCTCGCCGGTTCACTGTTGAAGCAGATCGCTCGCGAGGTCGGCCACAACGTGGTGCGCAAGCTGCACATCCATGGCCCGGCTGCACCGTCGTGGTCCCGTGGGCCGCGCCGGGTCCGTGGTCGCGGCCCACGGGACACGTACGGTTGATCGTGGTTCGCGCGTCAGCTCAGTTGCCGTCGCGGGCCTCGCGGGCGGCGCGCTTGCGTTCCCGCTGCTCCCGGCTGTAGCGCTTGCGGTTCTCCAGGTCCTGCTTCCACATTTCCCGGGCCACCGCCGAGCCGCCTTGGACGGCGCCCTGGACCTCGGCCGGACCGGCCAGGTGCTTGTACGCCCACCTCATGAGCCGGCCGCCCTCGCCCGGCTTCTGGGCCGGCTTCTCCTCGCCCATCGCCATCCCACCTCCCTGATGGTTGGACTACCAACAATTGGTGTACCAATAGTTGGGGCACCAAATGCCGGTACGATAGCACCGGTCTACGAGGGGGGCGAGTAGTGCGCGACGAGATGGCCGACCGGGATCCGCTGGCCCTGGAGGAACAGGTCTGCTTCGCGCTCTCGGTCGCCGCGCGCAGCGTCGTCGCGGTCTACCGCCCACTGCTGGAGCCGATGGGACTGACCCATCCCCAGTACCTGGTCATGCTGGCGCTCTGGCAGTACGCCCCGCTCTCCGTGCGCGAGCTCAGCCGGCTCCTGCAACTCGACCCGGGCACCCTCTCCCCGCTGCTCAAGCGGCTGGAGGCGACCGGCTACGTACACCGCGAGCGGGCCGCCGCCGACGAGCGCAGCCTCGCCGTCACGCTGACCGCGGCCGGAGAGGCGCTGCGGGCGCAGGCGGAGCAGATCCCGGCCGCGATCGTGGAGCGGCTCGGACTGCCGGTGGCGGAGCTGCGGCAGCTGCACGCCGCGCTCATCACCGTCATCGCCGCCGCTAACCGCGCCGAGGCCGCGCCGCTCTCCTGACGGAGGAGCCTTCCCCGCCGGGCCATCCGGTGGAGGTGGGCCCGGCAGGGACCCGGTCAGGAGTGCGTCGCCCGGCGCGGGGCGGCCGACTCGGCGTAGACGGCGAAGCCGCGGTCGGCGCAGCGCCGGTAGAAGGCGGCCAGGACCCCCAGCTCGGCGCAGGTGAAGTTCCACTGCGGCGGCTCGCCGCTCTCGTCGCGCAGGCCGTCGAGCCGTCCGTCCAACCAGCGCAGCTGCTGCTCGGCCAGGCGCCCGTCGCCGAGCAGCTCGCGCAACACCGCGCTCACCGACTCGAACGTCACCGTCTCGCCGTGCGGCCGGTGCCCGGCGACGAAACGCTCGATGCCGTCGGCGATCCAACCGCAGCCGTCCGGGTCGATCACCGGATCCTCGTCCTCCGCCGCGGCGTCCGTGGCGTAGAGCACACCCTCCAGGCCGAGCAGCAGGTCGACCAGTTCGGTGTACACCGTCGCCCGGACCGTGCCGGTCTTCGCGATCAATTCGGCCAGCGCGGCTGTCGGCGCGGAGATCCTCGGCAGATCGACGATCTCGCCGAAGTCGACGAACTCGGCCGGTGCGACCGGGTCGTAGAAGCGGCCGGTACGCGGCCAGTGGACCGCGACGTTGTCCAGCCCCATCTGGGGTCACCTCTTAACGGCACGTGTGGGGGTTGATCGGGTCGATCGTCCGGTTCCAACCGAGAAAGATCAAGTCCGGTCGGGACCGCCGCCAACGTACGGCACCACCGGCGGCTCCGCGACCCCTCGAATCGCCCGACCCGGGTGCACTCGCGAGCGGCACGGCCCGTCGATCTTGGCCTTGCGCGTGGGGGGAGTCGTGGACGCGGCGATTCGGCCCGCTACGGAGTTCTCAGCCCTTCTGCGAGGGTGCCGAGTGGCGGTTCTGTCTCCGACGCACAGTAAGATTGGTGTAGAGACGAAGACCCGGTGCGGAGCGAGGAGACACGGGCCCCGAAAGGGCCCGCGATCATTGTTCACGTCGGGTCGAGCCGATCGCGATCCGCGGGCAACCGCGGCGACCGGCGCGTACCGACCCGTGACCGGACTCCTCCGGTGCCGGTCCGCGCCGACGTCGCGTCCTGTCCGCCGAACCCCGCGCCCGAAGCGCCCATCCCGGTGCTCACGGCGCGAGAAAGTGGCCGAGGGTGGCAGCGCAGGACAACCAGCAGTACGGCGCAGAATCGATCACCGTTCTCGAAGGACTTGAGGCGGTCCGCAAGCGGCCCGGCATGTACATCGGGTCGACCGGCGAGCGGGGTCTGCACCACCTCGTCTGGGAGGTCGTGGACAACGCGGTCGACGAGGCCCTGGCCGGCTACTGCGACACCATCGACGTGGTGCTGCTAGCCGACGGTGGCGTCCAGGTGACCGACAACGGCCGCGGCTTCCCCGTCGACCTGCACCCCAAACTGAAGAAGCCGGGTGTCGAGGTGGCGCTGACGGTGCTGCACGCCGGTGGCAAGTTCGACGGCAAGGCGTACGCCGTCTCCGGTGGTTTGCACGGCGTCGGCGTCTCGGTGGTGAACGCCCTCTCCACCAGGATGGCCGTCGAGATCCAGAAGGACGGCTTCTTCTGGCGGCAGCAGTACGCCAACTCGAAGCCGAGCCCGTTGGAGAAGGGTGAGGCGACCGACAGCACCGGCTCGGCGGTGTCCTTCTGGCCCGACCCGGCGGTCTTCGAGACGGTCGACTTCGACTTCCAGACCATCTACCGCCGGTTGCAGGAGATGGCCTTCCTCAACCGTGGCCTCACCATCCACCTGCTCGACGAGCGGGTCGACGACGGCGAGGAGGGCAAGCCGCGCGAGGTCACCTTCCTCTACAAGGGCGGCATCGCCGACTTCGTCCGGCACCTCAACGCCTCGAAGAACCCGATCCACAAGACGGTGGTCGAGTTCGGCGCCGAGGAGGAGGGCATGTCGGTCGAGATCGCCATGCAGTGGAACGAGTCGTACGGCGAGTCGGTCTACACCTTCGCCAACACGATCAACACCCACGAGGGCGGTACCCACGAGGAGGGCTTCCGGGCCGCGCTGACCAGCGTCGTCAACCGCTACGGCACCGACCGCAAGCTGCTCAAGGGTGACGAGAAGCTCTCCGGCGAGGACATCCGCGAGGGGCTCGCCGCGATCATCTCGGTGAAGCTGGCCAACCCGCAGTTCGAGGGCCAGACCAAGACCAAGCTCGGCAACACCCCGGTCAAGAGCTTCGTGCAGCGGGTCTGCAACGACCGGCTGGTCGACTGGTTCGACCGCAACCCCGCCGAGGCCAAGACCATCATCCAGAAGGCGTCCCAGGCGGCCCGCGCCCGGATCGCCGCCCAGCAGGCGCGCAAGCTGGCTCGGCGCAAGTCGCTGCTGGAGTCCGGCTCGATGCCCGGCAAGCTGGCCGACTGCCAGTCCACCGACCCGCGCGAGTCCGAGGTCTTCATCGTCGAGGGTGACTCGGCGGGCGGCTCGGCGAAGCAGGGCCGCGACCCGCGGACCCAGGCGATCCTGCCGATCCGCGGCAAGATCCTCAACGTGGAGAAGGCCCGGATCGACCGGGTGCTGAAGAACAACGAGGTCCAGGCGCTCATCACCGCCCTGGGCACCGGCATCCACGACGACTTCGACATCGAGAAGCTGCGCTACCACAAGATCGTGCTGATGGCCGACGCGGACGTCGACGGCCAGCACATCCAGACGTTGCTGCTCACCCTGCTCTTCCGCTTCATGCGGCCGTTGGTCGAGCTGGGTCACGTCTACCTGGCGGCCCCGCCGCTCTACAAGATCAAGTGGAACAAGAAGGGCGACGACGCGCAGTACGCGTACTCCGACCGGGAGCGCGACGGCCTGATCGCGCTGCGCCAGCAGCAGAAGCCCAACGCGAAGCCGGACGACATCCAGCGGTTCAAGGGTCTCGGCGAGATGAACTATCCCGAGCTGTGGGAGACGACGATGAACCCGGCGACCCGCACCCTGCGTCAGGTGACGCTCGACGACGCGGCAACCGCCGACGAGTTGTTCAGCGTTCTGATGGGTGAGGACGTCGAGGCGCGTCGGTCGTTCATCCAGCAAAACGCCAAGGACGTTCGGTTCCTGGACATCTGACGGTGGTCGGCGGGTCGGCCGGTCATCCACCGGCCGACCCGCCGATCCACAGAGTTATCCACAGCCGGGCCGGTATCCACAGCGGTTATCCACAGCACGAAAACGACTCTCAGTCTGATAAGGGTAAACAGTGACCGATTCCCCCGAGTCCACACCGAACGAGCCCGAGGCCGCCGAGGCCGCCGGCGCCGTGGTCGCGCACGACCGGATCGAACCGGTCGGGCTCGAGGTGGAGATGCAGCGCTCCTACCTCGACTACGCGATGAGCGTCATCGTCGGGCGTGCGCTGCCGGATGTCCGGGACGGGCTCAAGCCGGTCCACCGCAAGATCCTCTACGCGATGTTCGACTCCGGCTACCGGCCGGACCGCGGCTACGTGAAGTGCTCTCGCGTCGTCGGCGACGTGATGGGTCAGTTCCACCCGCACGGCGACTCGGCGATCTACGACGCGCTGGTGCGGATGGCCCAGCCCTGGTCGTTGCGCTACCCGCTCGTCGACGGAAACGGCAACTTCGGCTCGCCGGGCAACGACCCCGCCGCGGCCATGCGGTACACCGAGTGCAAGCTCGATCCGCTGGCCATGGAGATGCTGCGGGACATCGACGAGGACACCGTCGACCTGCAGGACAACTACGACGGCCGGGCCAAGGAGCCCACCATCCTGCCGTCCCGGATCCCGAACCTGCTGATCAACGGCTCCGAAGGCATCGCGGTCGGCATGGCCACCAAGATCCCGCCGCACAACCTGCGCGAGATCGGCGCGGCGGTGCAGTGGTGCCTGGAGAACCCGGACGCGGACGAGGCGACGACCCTCGAGGCGCTGCTGGGGATCGTCAAGGGCCCCGACTTCCCGACCCATGGCCTGATCGTCGGCCAGGCGGGCATCCAGGACGCGTACCGGACCGGTCGCGGTTCGATCCGGATGCGGGCCGTGGTGGAGGTCGAGGAGGACAAGCGCGGCCGGCCCGCGCTGGTCGTCAGCGAACTGCCCTACCAGGTCAACCCGGACAACCTCGCCGAGCGGATCGCCGAGCTGATCAAGGAAGGCAAGCTCGGCGGCATCGCCGACATCCGGGACGAGTCCTCCGGGCGTACCGGCATGCGGATCGTGCTCGTGCTCAAGCGCGACGCGGTGGCCAAGGTCGTGCTGAACAACCTCTACAAGCACACCCAGCTCCAGGAGACCTTCGGCGCCAACATGCTGGCGCTGGTCGACGGGGTGCCGCGCACGCTCAACCTCGCCCAGTTCATCCGGTACTACGTCGAGCACCAGATCGAGGTCATCCGCCGGCGCACCGCGTTCCGGCTCCGCAAGGCGGAGGAGCGGGCGCACATCCTGCGCGGTCTGTCCAAGGCGTTGGACGCCCTCGACGAGGTGATCGCCCTGATCCGGCGCTCGCCCACGGTCGAGGACGCCCGGCAAGGCCTGATCCGGCTGCTGGAGATCGACGAGATCCAGGCGACCGCGATCCTGGACATGCAGCTGCGCCGCCTCGCCGCCCTGGAGCGGCAGCGGATCCTCGACGACCTGGCGAAGCTCGAGGTCGAGATCGCCGATCTCAAGGACATCCTGGCCAAGCCCGAGCGGCAGCGGAAGATCGTCTCGGACGAGCTTGGCGAGATCGTCGCCAAGTGGGGTGACGACCGGCGGACGAAGATCATCCCGTTCGAGGGCGAGGTCTCGATGGAGGACCTCATCGCCCGCGAGGACGTGGTTGTCACTATCACCCGCACCGGGTACGCCAAGCGCACCAAGGTCGACCTGTACCGCTCTCAGCGCCGAGGCGGGAAGGGCGTCAGCGGCGCGAGCCTGCGCCAGGACGACATCGTCAGCCACTTCTTCGTCTGCTCGACGCACGACTGGATCCTGTTCTTCACCAACAAGGGCAGGGTGTACCGGGCGAAGGCGTACGAGCTTCCGGAAGCCAGTAGGGTGGCGAAGGGTCAGCACGTGGCCAATCTGCTCGCCTTCCAACCGGACGAGCAGATCGCACAGATCATCGAGATTCCGAACTACCAGGTGGCTCCCTACCTGGTACTGGCCACGAAGAACGGCCTGGTGAAGAAGACGCGGCTCGAGGAGTTCGACTCCAACCGTTCCGGCGGCATCATCGCGATCAACCTGCGCGATGAGGACGAGCTGGTCGGTGCTGCTCTGGCCGGGCCGGAGGACGATCTGCTGCTGGTCTCCAAGAACGCACAGGCGATCCGGTTCAACGCCACCGACGAGGCGCTGCGGCCGATGGGCCGGGCCACCTCGGGAGTGATCGGGATGCGCTTCGCCGAGGACGACGTGCTGCTGGCCATGGAGGTCGTCCGGCCCGGCCTGGACGTACTGGTGGCGACGAATGGTGGATACGCGAAACGTACCCCCATCGAGGAATACCCGGTCCAGGGCCGGGGAGGTAAAGGCGTGCTGACTGCGAAGATCACAGAGCGCCGGGGTGGTCTGGTCGGCGCGGTGGTGATCGATCCGGACGACGAGCTGTTCGCGATCACCAGTAACGGTGGTGTCATCCGGACTCCGGTGAAGCCTGTACGCCGTACGCGTGACCGGAACACAATGGGGGTCAAGCTGATGGACCTTCCGGACGGCGTGACTATCGTGGCGATTGCTCGCAATGCCGACGAGCCTGACGAACAGGACTAGTTGAATGACGGAGACACAGGCGAAGTCGGGGAACGCGGGGTCCTCGGCCAACCCGGTCGACGAGGAGGCCGCCGGAGGCGGCGCATCGGCGACCGGCCGAGCGGCCGTGGGCCGGGCGACGGTCCCCGCAGACGCGCCTGCCCCGAAATTCACCCGGGCCCCCGGGATGACACCACCTCCAGAGAAGCCGACCGAAGACGAGGGGGCCAGCGAGAAGACACAGGCGGTGTCGGCCGACGCCGCGGCGAAGGCGGCCGGCGCCGCCCGGTCTTCGAGCAGCACCCAGCAGATTCCGGTCCGCGCTGGCGTGTCCGCCACCGGCACGCAGCCTCGGGTCAGCGGTGCAGCGACGCCGGACGCCTCCCGGTCGGGGGCCGGCCGGGCACCCAACGGCGGTGGCCTCCCGGCAGGGCTCGGCAACCCGTCCGCTGTCGGGGCCGCTCGGGTCGGTGACGCCGTGCGCGCCGCCCGTTCGTCCGTGAGCTCGGCCGCGTCGCGTGGACCGCGCCGGGCCCGGCTGAACCTGAAGCGGATCGACCCCTGGTCCGTGATGAAGTTCGCATTCGCCGTGTCGGTGGTGCTCTTCATCGTGGTCGTGGTGGCCACCTCGGTGCTGTACCTCGCGCTGGACGCCATGGGTGTCTTCCAGAGCGTCAACGACAGCCTGACCGACCTGGTGAACGCCGGCGGCCAGAGCGCCGACGGTTTCCAGATCACCGCCAAGGGCGTGATCCTCAGCTCGGCGCTGATCGGCCTGGTCAACGTCGTGCTCTTCACGGCGCTGGCCACGCTCGGGGCGTTCGTCTACAACGTCTGCGCCGACCTGGTCGGCGGGGTCGAGCTGACGCTCGCCGAGCGGGACTAGATCCACCGGACGCCGGGGCGCCGCGGAAAGCGGTCGTCCCGGCGTTCCGTACTCCGGTAGGTTCGACGGCGACGGGCGGCACGCAGAGCCACCCCCCGATTTGGGGCGGCGCGCGCTGATGGGTTAACCTTGCTCGTCGCTACGCGGGGCTATAGCTCAGTCGGTTAGAGCGCAGAGCTGATAACTCTGAGGTCGCTGGTTCGATTCCAGCTAGCCCCACCGCACGTCCTCCGACGGCAGCCGAGCGCAAGGGGTCGCCCCAATGGTCAAGAAGCTTCTGATTCTGGTCGGCGTTGTCGGCGTGGCCGCAGTTGTGGCCCGCAAGATCAAGGCTTCCAACGATGAGCGCGCCCTCTGGCACGAGGCGACGACGGCGCCCGACCTGCGCTGAGAACGCCGTCAGCCACAACTGACCAGCGGCTTCGTCCGCTCTCGGGGCCCTAGCTCAACTGGCAGAGCACTGCCTTTGCAAGGCAGGGGTTAGGGGTTCAAGTCCCCTGGGCTCCACCAGCACTTTCATCGGCTGATCTCGGTCCGAGTACAGCCATTCGTACAGCCAAGCGGTCACGCCGTTACCTCCTCGCCCAGTAGCCGATCGATGGCCGAGGCAGCCTGACGAGCTCGCGCCGGCAGGACATGGCCGTAGGTGTCGGCCGTCATCCGGATCGTGGAGTGCCCAAGCAGCTCCATGACGGTCCGCAGCTCCTCGCCCTGGTCGAGCAGGAACGTGGCGAAGGCGTGCCGCAGGTCGTGCAGGTGCAGCCAGTCCAGGCCGGCCGCCGCGCGGAGCTGCTCGAAGCGCCGGTTGACGTTCCGCGGCTGCATCGCGGTACCGATGGTGCTGGCGAAGACCAGGCCCAGATCCGACCACACCTCCCCGGCCGCGAGCCGTTCCCTGGCCTGGCGCACCCGCTGCGACTCCAACGCCGCCACAGCCAACGCAGACAGCGGCACCGGCCGGCTAGACCGGTGCGTCTTCGGCGGCACGAACTCCAGGCCGCGATCGGTCCGCTGGAGCGTCTGCCGAACGAACAGCGCCCGCCCGGACAGGTCGATATCCGACCAGCGGAGGCCCAACAGCTCAGCCCGCCGGAGCCCGGTCGCCAGCGCCAGGACGAACAGCGATTCAAGGCGGCCCGCAAGCGGGTCGCGCCGGCCCGGCCCCGGCCTGCTGGCGACCTCCGGCCGGCATCGGCCGGGCCGGCCGGCCATATTGGCGGAGACTAAAGGCGCGAAGGGCTGAGACGGGACGATCGCCATCGGGGTTGCTCTCCATCGAGGGCGGGGCGATCGCTGCCGCGCAGCAGAGCTGCTTGCCCCCGGACTTTCGTGGGTACCGCCCGCGGTTCGGTGACGACGAGGACCAGGGCGTGATTCATCCTCCAGGTGCTCGATCCTCTACGCCACCCGGACGGCGTCAAGGGCGCTGCGCGTCGGCACGCCGATGGTCTGCGGCCACCCTTGACCCCGACCGGGCGCCGCAGTCTTTGGCACCTATCCGGGGGATGGGGGAAACTTGCGGCCACCTTCCGCCGAGAGACGAATGGCCGACCACTGCGCGACGCGGCTGAACCAGAGCGGTTGTCGGCTCCGCCTGAAAACTGACCCTATGGTTCCGGCTGAATTTTGACCCCTTCCGGAAGCATCGGGAGGTGCTGAGCGTGGAGGACTGGGCGGAGATCCGTCGGTTGCACCGGGCGGAGCAGATGGCGATCAAGGCCATCTGCCGCCGGCTGGGGGTTTCGCGGAACACGGTGCGGAAGGCATTGGCCAGTCATGAGCCGCCTCGCTATCAGCGGGCGGCGAAGGGTTCGATCGTGGATGCGGTTGAGCCGCAGATCAGGGCGTTGTTGGCGGAGTTTCCGGACATGCCGACGACGGTGATCATGGAGCGGGTCGGGTGGACCCGGGGCAAGACGGTGTTCGCCGATCGGGTGCAGCAGCTGCGGCCGTTGTTCCGCCGCCCGGACCCGTCTCAGCGCACCGAGTATCTGCCGGGTGAGCTGGCGCAGTGTGACCTGTGGTTCCCGCCGGCGGACGTGCCGTTGGGCTTCGGGCAGGTCGGCCGGCCGCCGGTGTTGGTGATGGTGTCCGGGTATTCGCGGTGGCTGTCAGCGGTGATGATCCCGTCCCGACAGTCACCGGATCTGCTGGTCGGGCACTGGACGCTGATCTCGGGCTGGGGGCGGGTGCCTAAGGCTCTGGTGTGGGACAACGAGTCCGCCGTCGGGCAGTGGCGGGCCGGCAGGCCGCAACTGACGGAGGCGATGAACGCCTTCCGTGGCACTCTCGGGATCAAGGTGATTCAATGCCGGCCCGCGGACCCGGAGGCCAAAGGCCTGGTGGAGCGGGCCAACGGCTATCTGGAAACCTCGTTCCTGCCCGGCCGCCGCTTCGCCTCACCCGGCGACTTCAACGCCCAACTCACCGAGTGGCTGGTGCGGGCGAACCAGCGGCAGCACCGGATGCTGGGCTGCCGCCCGGTCGAGCGGTGGGACGCCGACCGGGCGGCGATGCTGCCACTGCCACCGGTTGCGCCGGTGGTCGGCTGGCGGCAGACGACCCGGCTGCCCCGCGATCATTACGTTCGCTTGGACGGCAACGACTACTCGGTGCACCCATCCGTGGTCGGCCGGCGGGTCGAGGTGACCGCCGACTGCGACCAGGTGCAAGTGTTCTGCGACGGCCGTCCGGCGGCCCGGCACGACCGGTGCTGGGCCAAGCATCAGAGCATCACCGACCCCGCCCACCGCCGGGCCGCCGCGGACCTGCGCATCGCCGCCCAACGCACCCCAGCGACCGCTGTCGACGAGCAGGTCGAACGTCGGCCGTTGAGCGACTATGACCGCCTGTTCGGCCCGGATGTTGAGGTGGCTGCGTGATGGCCGCCAAGACCAGCCGCAACGTGGCATCCGAGATCGCGTTCCTCACCCGTGCCCTCAAGGCGCCGTCCCTGGCCGCATCGGTCGAACGCCTGGCGGATCGGGCCCGGGCCGAGTCCTGGACGCATGAGGAGTTCCTCGCCGCCTGCCTGCAACGCGAGGTCGCCGCCCGCGAAGCCCACGGCGGTGAAGGACGCATCCGTGCCGCCCGCTTCCCGGCCCGCAAGAGCCTGGAGGAGTTCGACTTCGACCACCAGCGGTCGTTGAAGCGGGAAACGATAGCCCACCTCGGCACCCTCGACTTCGTGGCCTCGAAAGAGAACGTCGTCTTCCTCGGCCCGCCCGGCACCGGCAAAACTCACCTGTCCATCGGCCTCGGCATCCGGGCCTGCCAAGCCGGACACCGGGTCGCGTTCGCCACCGCAGCCCAATGGGTGTCCCGCCTGGCCGACGCCCACCACGCCGGCCGCCTGCAACACGAGCTCGTCAAGCTCGGCCGGATCCCGCTGCTGATCGTCGACGAGGTGGGCTACATCCCTTTCGAAGCCGAAGCCGCGAACCTGTTCTTCCAGCTCGTCTCCAACCGCTACGAACGAGCCAGCCTGATCGTCACGTCGAACAAGCCCTTCGGCCGCTGGGGCGAAGTGTTCGGCGATGACGTTGTCGCCGCAGCCATGATCGACCGCCTCGTCCACCACGCCGAGGTCATCTCGATGAAGGGCGACAGCTACCGGCTCAAAGACCGCGACCTCGGCCGCGTCCCCGCAGCCACCAAGACCAACGACTGAACATCAACAACCAGCGAGGGGGTCAACATTCGGCCGGAACAGAGGGGTCAAAGTTCAGCCGGTGTTGACAGCGGTCAGGAGTTACGGCCGGGCGCGACGTAGCGCAACGCAAGGAATGACCCGTACTGGTCGGCCTCTGCCAAGGCCCACGGCGTGTACACCTCTGCGTGCAGCAGTCGGGTGCCGGAGCCGACCAGGACTGGTGCGACGCCGATGTGAAGCTCGTCGACGAGGTCGGCCTGCACGAACTGGGTCGCAAGCTCCGCACCGCCGAGGATCCAGACGTTTTTTCCCCTGGCCGCCTCGACGAGCTGCGGGTGTACCTCGGTTACGTCGCTGTCGGTGAAGCGTAGGTCAGCGCCGTCGTGGTGCGGCAGTTTGCGATGGGTGAAGACTCAGGTAGGTCGGTCGCCGTAGAACCAGGGGGCGTTATGGCGATAGATGAACTCGTACGACCGCGCCCCCATCGCGATGGCACCGACCTGATCGAAGAACCGCTCGTAGCGCCGCCGTTTACCCTCCAGATTGCTGAACTGGGAGAGCCAGTCAAGCTGTTCGGCGGGTTCGGCGATGTACCCATCGATGCTCATGGCGACGAAATACTGCGTCAGGTTCATGCACGGACACTAGGACCAAGCGCAGTCCCGCTCTCCGGCCGGCCCGTACTCGGGTCGCCGAGGCTACCGTGCATGGGATCGGATCGGCCGGGCCATCCGGTAGGGCGCTCCACCTTGTCCCCGTCTGGGGAGGCTGGATGGTCTACGACTGCCCGACGAGGAGATCCGCTAGAACAGCGAGACTTCCTACCGCTACCTGCGTGGCCATAGATTGTTCATCGTCAGCTACCAGCGGCTCTGGCTGCGTCAAGTGCGCTAGCCTCCCCCCCCCCATGTCCGGGGATCCAGAGAACGTGGCCGCCTACGACGAAGCCTTGGCGCAGGTAGTCATCGGCGATCTTCAGCCATTGAACGCGCCTATCGACATCCGCGACTACGATTCGACCTGGCCGCAACTCTACGCCAGGGAGGCCGACCGGATCCGACAGATCCTCGGAGACCGCGTGGTGCGTTTGGAGCACATCGGCTCTACCTCGGTTCCGGGTCTCCCGGCCAAGCCCATCATCGATTTGGTGCAGGAGGTGCGTGACTCCGCCGACGAGTCGGCGTACGTACCAGCCCTGGAAGCGGCTGGTTACGTGCTGCGCATCCGCGAGCCGGAATGGTTCGAGCATCGCCTCTTCAAAGGCCGAGACACCAATATCAACCTGCACACGTTTTCCGCTGGCTGCCCGGAAACCGACCGAATGCTGCTCTTCCGCGACTGGCTGCGGTCAAATGCAACCGATCGTGACCACTATGCCGCCACCAAGCGGGAACTTGCCCGACGTGACTGGAAGTACGTCCAGCAATACGCCGACGCGAAGAGCGATGTCGTAGCCGAGATCATGCGTCGGGCGACCGCTGGCGAGTCTGACAGGGAAGGCAGCTAGCCGGCCTACGTAGCCCGTACAGTCATCCGTACAGCCAACCCTGCCTGTCAACGCCGACGCTACCCGACAACGACGGGCAGGCTGCCCAGGAGCGCGATCACCTGACCAGTCATTCGCGATCTTCTTCTAATCCCAGGCCCTCGGCCGCTGATTCAGGGCGCAAGGCCAGGCAAGATCATCGGGACCACATCGGGACCACCTGAGGTCGCAAACTGGTGTCAGGCAACGGAAGTCGATCCGAGGTAATAGCAGGTCAAAGCATGCCTACGCTCCCGATGTCCCATGATCGCGTTTTTGGGGTTCAAGTCCCCCGGGCTCCACTCTTACCGCCTCTGGCATGGCATGGAGGCCGCCGTTTCCTTTGGCCAGCCCGCCTTCTCCCGCCACTCAACCCACTCGGCCGACCAGGTGTGTTCGATGAACGGGTTTTCATGGGTGGTGGTGAACAGCAGTGGAACCCGGCGGCGCATCGAACTTCCTGATTGACGTCGATCAATCCGACCTCGGTCGGTGGGTGCTCCTGCATCTGGCGACGTAGCGCTGGAGCGAGGAACGATCACAGCGGGCAATCGCCAAGCTATGGGCAGTCCGTGGAGGCGTCTGGCGGAACCACCGCCTGCTGAGCATCGGCGGGTTCCGGGACGGCGTCTTCTACATATCTCGTGCCGGTGACCCCGGGCAGCACCGCCGAAAGCGCCGAGCGCGTTCAAGCTGCGGTGCTCTTCCTGTCCCGCAGAGATAGCCAACAGTGCCTCGCCGCCGCGGCCCTGGCACAGCAGGATCGGCGCGATGTCTTGGTTGGCGTGGGGTTCGCCGATGATGACTGGGTCGACCAACTGAACCGCTTGCTCGGTGATGCCTCGTCCGTCCCCATGCGCCAGTAGCCCTTCGACGTCACGTAGGTCCCGAGACCAGGCAGCCGGCTGCCGGCGATGGCAGGCTTCAACGTCCGGTCATGTCGACGCGCCGAGCAGACCGACGAGTGGACCGCCACGAGCTGCCGGCCTGTGCCGAGGTGGATCAGAGGTGCCCGGTGTCGTTGAAGGCGACCAGGGCGGGAGCTCGCTCGGTGTCCCACTGCACGACGGTCAGCCCGCAGTTCTCCTGGTTGAGGCTCATCCAGCGCCACGTCGGAGCGTCCAAGACGTGCCGGACGAACCAGCCGATCACGAAGTTGTGCGTAACCACGAGTTCACGCCGGTCCTCGACGTCGGCCGTACCCAGGTGCTCCACTGCTGCCCGCAGACCGACAGCGTCCTCGTCGCGCTCTTGACTCGGGATCCCGTCCAGCCAGGAGAGGAAACGCTCCGGGTATTCGCTTCTCTGTTCGGCAGAGGGCACCGGCGTTCGGTCCATGGCGAAGTCACACGCGTGTCGAGGGACATCGGGCAGGTAATCAGCAAGAATCTCAGCGGTCTCGGCTGCCCGGGACAGTGGGCTGTAATGCATGGTCGCGAACGTCGCGCCCTTCAGCCGTCGGCCGAGCCGATCCGCCTGCCAGCGGCCCCGTTCGGACAGGCCACCATCTGTCGCATGGCCGAGCGTTGAATCCTGCTCACCATGGCGGACCAGGTACAAGAACGTGCGAGCCACCTTCACCGTCCCACTGATGACGTCGATGTTCCCAGGATCATGCCAAACATCAGGCGGGACGCCGATGTCGAACGCCAGCCGTGACCGGACACGATTGGCTGCCCGCACCGCATTCGGGGAGGGTGGGGTCCCAGTGATGACCCGGCCATGGTGTGCCGTTGGTCGCGGAGCTGGGCGAGTATGTCGAGGTGCCAGCCGGATGTGGCGGCGATGTCTCACTCGGTCGGCTGGCGTCCGTACGGGTCCGACTGCGCCGACGCCACCTCACGGATCCTCCGCAACGCCTCCGGCCGGTCGATACCGGTCGCCTGCAAGACGTCGCTGGCGGCGGTACGGACCTGCCCCACGATCACCGTGCCGGACAGCCGGGTCCCGGCGATCTCGGCCTGTGTCGCCTCGGCCACCGCCCGCATCGCGTGCCGTCGGGTGGCTTCGGGGCCCCAGCCGGAGAGCACCTCGTTCTGCAGGGCGTGCACGGCCGCCCCGAGTTCCTCGACGGCGTTCGGCAGGCCCTCCGGGATCGGCTCCTTGTCCTCGATCAGCACGACCACCCGCCGAGCCAGGACCCTCGTGTTCCAGACGGTCTGATCCACCTCGGGTGCGCCCAGTTGATAGTGCCGGACGGCACGCCGCCAGGGCCACCGGGTCGGAGCGAAGTTGACCGTCTCCTTCGCGCTTCCGAAAGCGTCCCAGAACCTTCCCAGTTCGGCGCCGATTCCCTGCGACTCTGTCAGCGCTTGGTTGGCCAGCTCGTGATCGCGGCTACGCAGCGCGGACGCCGTCCGCCTGAGCTGTTCGGCGAGTTCCCGCAGGGTCGGCGCGGCCACCCGTCGCATGATCCGGAGCGGGTTGATCGGCAACAGCAGCAAGGTCACCGCCAGCCCGACGCCGCCACCGATGACCGCGTCGATGAAGCGGGGGAACTCGAGGGTGTGCCGCGACGACGAGAGGGCACCCAGGAGCACCGCGGTGCCGCTGGCATTGCCGACCACGCCACCGCGCGGGCTGAGCGCAAGGGCCACCAGGATGGCCGCCGCCACGATCACGCCGGTCTGCCACACGCCCACGCCGGTGACCTCGATCAGCAGGTCCGAGACGAAGATGCCCAGCGTCACCCCGGCGAGCAGTTCGATGGTGTTGGTCAGACGTTGCCCGAGGGAAGAGGTGATCACGGCTACCGCGGCGGCCGGGGCGAAGATCGGACTCGGCATGCCGGTGAGCCAACGCGCGGCAGCCCAGGCCAGCGCGGCCGCCAGACCGGCTTGGATGGCGAGCAGGAACTTGATCTGCAGTTGCTGGATCCTGGTTCGGCCCGCGCTGCGGCTACGCTTGTTCACGCGCTCCAGCGCCTCGTCGAACCGCTCTTCGTCGAGGCCCGCGCGCTGCCTCGAACCGCGTCGGCCACCCCTTCCCTGCCGCCCTCCGTTCACCGGCGGCGGCTACCCCGAAAACACCGCCCGCAATCGCGGTGAGCGGACGGGTCACCCGGGCGGCGCGGCTGCTAGCGTCGGCGAATGTTCTCCGCGCCGCAGGTCAACATCTACTCGGCCGACGTCGTCCGCGCGGTCGAGTTCTACCGGAGCGTGGGCTTCGCCGAAACCTTCCGTACGCCCCACGAGGGCCCCCCGATCCATGTCGAGTTGCAGCTGGACGGATTCAAGCTCGGCATCGCCTCCGTGGAGTCGGCGCGCGCGGACCACGGCCTCGGCATCGACCTGGCCGGTTCGGGCCGAGGCATGGAGATCGCGCTCTGGACGCATGACACGGACGGCGCCTTCGCCCGGCTGGTGGCGGCCGGGGCCCGGGTGCTGTCGGAACCGCACGACTGGCTCGGAACGCTGCGCGTCGCCTGGGTGGCTGATCTCGACGACAACCCGATCGAACTCGTACAGCGTCGCTCGTGACGGTCCGGCCGTGCTGGGGCCGTGGGCCGTGCGGGTGGCGGCGTGACGGACCCGGCCGGCTGGCCGGCGCTCAGGTGGGCGAGGTCAGGCGGGCGGAGTGAGCGGGACCGTCTCGCCACGCTCGATGGTGCGTACCTGCCGGACGATGCCCCGCCGCCGCACCTCCGCGACGAAGTGCGACAGCGGCGAGCGGAAGACCGGGTAGTCGTCGTAGTGGATCGGCACGGTCAGCTGCGGCCTGATCAACTCGACCAGGTCGGCGCCCTGCCGGGCGTCCATGGTGAGCAGGATGCCGGCGACCTTCGTGCCGCCGAGGTGGATGAGCATCGCGTCGATTTCCGGGTACCGCTCCGGGATCCGGGCGAGCTGCGGACGGTTGAGGGTGTCGCCGGTGACGTAGAGGCGGAACGCCCGGGTGCCGCCGCGGACCAGGTCGATCATGGTGCCCATCACGTCGGGAAGCAGCCGGTCCAGCAGGCCGGGCCCGTGCTGGCCGGGGAGCGAGGTCAATCGCAGAAACTCGCCGTCGCCGTGCAGCTCGTGGGACTGCCAGGTGGGCAGCCCCTCGGCCGAGCGGAAGCCCCAGCGGCGAAGCTTCCTCTCCGCCGCCGGCGTGGTCAGGATCGGCAGCTGCCGGTCGAGTTCCCGCCGGGCCACCCGGTCGAAGTGGTCCCCGTGCAGGTGGGAGAGGAGCACCGCGTCCAGGAACGGCAACTGGGCGATCCGCAGCGCCGGATCCGTGCGTCGGCGCGACCACAGACCCTTGCCGAGGTACGCCCGCTGCCCCCGGTGCAGGAAGTTCGGATCGGTGAGCAGGGTGAACCCACCGATCCGGAGCACTGTGGTGGCCGTACCGATGAACGTGACCTCCGCCTGCTCAGCCAACGCGCCCACCTCCACGGCCTCGGTACCCGGGAAGGGCCGAGCCATGCGGACCGCTCACTCCGCCCGTGTGTCTTCGGGACGGCCGGCCTGCGAGCCCGCGTCGGACTGGTCCGCCTCGGGACGCTCGGCGTCGTCGGGGCCCTTCGCCGTTGGCAGGCGTTCCACCAGCCGGCTCAGCGCGCCGTTGGCGAAGGTGGCGCCGAACGCCGAACCCGCCGCGATGCTCCAGGCGACGGGTCCGAGCGGCGTGCAGCCGAAGAACTGGCTGAGCCCGGGCGTCTGCACCACGGCGAAGAGAGTGCCGACGGACACCGCCGTGGAGGCGAGTACCGCCGGGCTCGTACCGCCGGCCAGCACGGTCTGCCCGAGCTGCGTACCGACGAGGGACACCAGAGCGACCGTGCCGGACCGCGCGGGTCCACCGGGGGTGTAGCGGGCCAGCGTCCACCCGGCCGTGGCGCCGAGAGTGGTGGCGGCGGCGCGCAGGCCGATCTCCCGGTTCAACGTCTCGCCCAGCGAGGTGTCCGGCCCCTCCCGCAGCAGACTCTCGGTACGGTCGGCGGCGGGCGGCCGGACCGCGATGGCGAGCGCGGGCGCCAGATCGGTGAGCAGGTTGACCAGCAGCAACTGCCGACCGTTGATCGCGGACCGGCCGGTCGCCGCCGCGCTCAGGACGCTGAACGCGATCTCACCGAGGTTGCCGCCCACCAGGATGCTCAGCGCGTGCCGGACCGAGGACCACATGGCCCGCCCCTCGACCAGCGTGGCGATGATGGTCTCCAGCCGGTCGTCGGTGACCACCAGGTCTGCGGCGGCCCGGGCGGCGGGCGTGCCCCGCTGGCCGAGCGCGATGCCCACGTCCGCCAGGCGGATCGCGGGCGCGTCGTTGGCGCCGTCCCCGGTCATCGCCACGGTACGGCCGCACTTCTGCAACGCCTGGATGATCCGTACCTTGTGGGCGGGCGTGCAGCGGGCCACGACGTCGGTGTGGGCCAGCCGTTCGGCGAGGGTCTCGTCGTCCAGCTGGTCCAGCTCGGTAGCCGTCACCACGCGCTGCTCGTCGTGTTCGGTGATGGTGGCGGCGATCGCCTCGGCCGTCGCCGGATGGTCACCGGTGATCATGATCGTGTGCACGCCGGCCTGCCGGATCCGGCGTACGGCGGGAGCGGCGCTCTTGCGTACGCCGTCGGCGAGGGCCAGGAAGCCCACGAAGCTGAGGTTCCGCACCTGCTCGTCGGTGACCGTACGGTCGTTCACCCGGCACTCGGCGACCGCCAGGATCCGGTGCCCGGCGCCTGCCCGGTCGGAGAGCAGCCGGTGCAGCTCGGCCCGCCCGGCATCGTCCAACGGCTCCTCCCGCCCGTCGACCCGGCGGGAAGCGCAACGCGGCAGCACCGACTCCGGCGCTCCCTTGACGCTGAGCAGCAGCCCCTGGTCGGTGTCGCCGACGGTCGCGTGGTAACCCCGGGACGGTTCGAACGGCAGGCCACCGACCGCCCGCCAGCCGGTCGCACCGGTCTGCTCGACGACGCCCCCGGCCTCGGCGCCGTGCCGGACCGCGCGGTCGGTCTGGTGGGTCAGCTTCTTCGGGTCGTCCGCTCCGGGGGTGGCGCGCAGCGCCGCGCCCAGCGTGAGCCGCAGCCGGTCGTCGAGCCGGTCGAGCGGGGCGTACCGGCTGGCGTCGCCGTCACCGATGCCGGCCAGCATCAGCTGCCCCTCGGTGAGGGTGCCGGTCTTGTCGAAGCAGAGTACGTCCACCCGGCCGAGCGCCTCGATGGTGCGGGGATTGCGGACCAGCGCGCCGTGCTCGGCCAGCCGCCGGGCCGCAGCCAACTGTGCGGCACTGACGAGGAACGGCAGTCCCTCCGGCACCGACGCCACCGCCAGGTTCGCGGCGGTCGCCGCGGTCTGCGCCAGCGGTACGCCCCGGAGCAGGCCGGCCCCGGCCACCGCGACCGCCGAGCCGGCCGCGAGCGGGATCGCCGCCCGGGTCAGCCGGCCGAGCCGGGCCTCCACACCGCCGGACGGGGGCGCCTGCCGGGCCAACGCGAGGCTGCGACCGGCCTCGGTGTCGGCGCCGGTGGCGACCACCACGGCGGTGCCGTGCCCGGCGGCGATCGTGGTGCCCTCGTACACCATGGAATGCCGCTCCGCGACGGCGGCGGCCACGACCGGTTGCGGGCTCTTGGCGACCGGTAGCGACTCCCCGGTCAGGGAGGACTCGTCCGTTTCCAGGCCCACCGCCTCGATCACCCGGCAGTCGGCGGGCACCGCGTCCCCGGGTTCCAGCCGGATCACGTCGCCGGGCACGAGCGCGTCGGCCGCCAGCACGCGGTCGGTGCCGTCGCGCCGCACCCGGGCGGTGACCGCCGAGCGGGACAGCAACTCCGCGAGGGACCGTTCGGTGTTGCGCTGGTGCACCGCGCCGATCAACGCCGACCCGCCGACCACCCCGCCCACCAGGGCGGCGTCGACCAGCGAACCGAACGACGCGGAGAGCACCGCACCGGCGGCCAGCACCGGGGTGAGCGGGTTGGACAGTTCGTCGACGAAAGCTCGGAGCAGCCCGCCCGGCCCCGGCGCGTCGTCGCCTTGCGCACCGCCGTGCCGCTGCTCCGCTGCCGTGGCGGTCAACCCGTCGGGGGTGGTGCCGAGCCGGTCGAGGACGGTACGTACCGGCATGAGGTGCCAGGCGGGGGCCGTCGGTGTCGGGGAGTCGTCCGGCATGCGCAACCGGCCGGCCCGCCACGCGCCGTTGCCGAAGGCCAACGCCGCGGCGCCGTTCACCGCGAGCAGGCTCCTGCCGGGCAACTGCTGGGGTGGGGCGGTGAACGCGTTCAAGGCGGCGATGCCGGTACCGGCCATGGCCAGCCGGATGTTCTGCCGGGTCATCCGGCGGGCCATCCCGGCCGCCTCGATGAGCAGCGCCGCCACCCGCAGGTCGGTGCCGATCAGCAGGTGAGCGCCCCACGGCGGCAGGTCGTCCGGGCCGTACATGCCGAGCCCGCAGTCGGCGGCGCCGAGCGCCGTCCGGTCCCCGGAGACCAGCATCACCGTGGCGCCGTCGCGCTGGAGCGAGCGAATCGAGTCGGCCAGCCGGTCGCCACCGGGCAGGACGGCGTCGGCGAAGCCGTACCGGTGCTCGTCGTCGCCTGCCACCACGAGCCGCAGACCCGCGTCGCGGGCCGCGGCGGGCAGCCCGTCGACGCCCGGCGCGGGCTCGGCGTCCACCCGGAGCAACGCGGCGAGGGTGTTTCCCGCGGCGAGGCCGAGCAGCCGACCGCCTGCGGAGCGCAGCCGGGCGCTCTCCTCGGTGTCACCCGGGTCCTCGGCGTCCAGCCGGTCCAGCGGACCGATCCGCCAGCCGTCGACCTCGTGCCGGCGTTCCGGGTCCGCCGGGTCGAAGAGCGCGAACGCCCGCTCGGCCACCTGTCCGGTGTCCGCGCCGGGTAGCGGGGCCAGGTCGGCCAGGACGCCACGGTCGGAGCCGAGCACTGCGGAATCCAGCACGAGCGTGTCGATCCGGTCGAGTTCGCGCAGCACGCTGCGGTCCATCGCGATCACGCCACGGCGGGCCAGGAGCCGGCCCAGCTGGGCACCGTACCCCTCGCGGCCGCTCCCGGGCGCCTTGGGCAGCGCGGCGAGCCCGAGCGCCGAGGCCCGCTTCCGGCCGACGACCGGGGCGGCGCCCAGCGCTGCCGCCGCTCCGGCGCTCAGCATCCGGATCGCGTACCGCTCCAGCGGGCCGTCCGGCTTCGGCCGGGGCCGGTCGACGGCCGACCACCGGGCGGCAGCCCGTTCCGGGTCGCCGGTCAGCCGCGGTTCGGCCTTCTCCCAGACGCTCAGCTGAGCGCGATCCTCACCCCACTGGAGGATCCGTTGAGCGCCGTCGAGCACGATGCCGGCCCAGCCGCCGGTGAGGCCCTGCACCACCGCCTCGGCGAGCGGGAAGATCAGGTCCGTCCGAGGATCGGCACGCAGCCCACGACCGGCCAGCGCGTGGAGCCGTGGGTGCAGGTCCACCGCGCCGAGCAGCCCGGCGACCTCGCCCGGCACGGGCGTGAACGGCAGGATGCGGGTGGCCGCGGAGATGGTCAGGCCCAACGCGTCGGAGGCGAGCGCGCCGAGGGTACGCGGGGTGCGCGGTCCCTCCTCGGGCGGATGCGGCGGTGGTAACTCCGGGTCCGGCTCGTACGGGCAGGCGCGTTCGGCTCGGGCGATCGTGGCGGTCAGGTCGCGCAGCTTCGGTTCGGGCGACTCGACGGCCACCACCACCCGCCCGGACGGCGCGTTCACCCGCGCCCAGGCCACTCCGGGCATCCGTTCCAGCGCCGACTCGACCTGCCGGGCCAGGGAATCGCCGCCCTCCTGGCAGACCCCGTGCACCTCGATGTGGTGCCGTCCCGGCCGGGACCACACCCGCCTGCTGCTCAGGCCGACCATCCGGGCCATCCGTGCCGCGGCGGAGCCCACCGTCCGCGACGCCTCGCCGACGAGCTTCGGCACACCGGCCGGCGCTAAGAGGCGGGCGGCGGCGTGGCCCGGCGGCGTCATCGAGGCGTACGGCCGGACTGGTGCCGGCGTGACTCCAATGCGCAGCTGTCCCTGCCGTACGCCATTTCGCCCCCCACGCGTCGCTTCCGGCGGCCTGGCTTCCCGGAGTGCCGTCCGTTATGCCCCCTGAGCAGGGGAAGTTTCCGCTGGCGACGGCGCATGGGAGGCATCGCCCGTGGAAATCACACGGCGGCAGAAGTCAACGGGGAGGCTGGAATGAGCACACTGACCCGGCATCTCAACGGGGTCCGCGAAACGGTGCAGATGTACAACCGGCGGGTGCAGTTGCCGCTGCTGGGCGAGGTGGCGGTTCCGCCCGCCGACAAGATCGCCTACTACGGGGGGCTCGGCGTGCTCGCCGCACTCCAGATCATCGAGTGGCCGGTGGCGTTGGTGATCACCGCCGGTCATCTCCTGGCCGACCAGCATTTTTCGGGACTCGCGAAGGGGGTCGGCCAGGCGCTGGAGCTTGCGTGACGCGGGATCCGTCACGGGTGGGTTGACCTCAATCGGGGTTGAGGTCGCAGGCTGAGCGCATGTCGCTCGAAGCGCTCAGGTTCCACCGTCCGGGTCGGAAGTGACCGCCACCCTCGCGCCGGCACCGGGACTGTTCGCCCCCCGGCTGCGCGCGATGACGGTGGGCAGCGTCGCACTCATCTCACTGCTCGCCTTCGAGGCGTTGGCGGTCGGCACGGCGATGCCGACGGTCGCCCGCAACCTGGACGGGCTCGCCCTGTACGGGTTGGCCTTCGGCGGCCCGTTCGCCACGGGCGTGCTCGCCATGGTGCTCTCCGGCATCTGGTGCGACACGCGCGGACCGGGCTCCCCGATGTGGCACGGGCTGCTCTGGTTCGTGGCGGGTCTGGTGGTCGCCGGCACCGCGCCGACGATGGAAGTGCTGGTCGTCGGACGGGTGGTGCAGGGGTTCGGCTCCGGGCTGCTCTCCGTGGCGCTGTACGTGATCGTGGGCCAGGCGTACCCGGAGGAGCTGCACCGGCGGATCTTCGCGGCCTTCGCCGCCGCGTGGGTCGTACCGTCGCTGGTCGGGCCGGCGGTGGCCGGGCTGGTCGTGGAGCATCTGCACTGGCGCTTCGTCTTCCTAGCGGTGCCGACGGTGGCCGTGCCGGCGGCGTTGCTCATGCGCCCCGGTCTGCGATCGGTCGCGGCGACGGTGGTGACCCGCCCGTCGGTGGGCGCGGTGGCGCGGATCGGCTGGGCGTGTGGGGCGGGGGTGAGCGCCGCTCTGTTGCACATCGGGGGTCAGCAGCACGGCGTGTACGCCCTGGCGCTTTCGGCGGTCGCGATCGGTGGCCTGCTGTTCTGCGCGCCGCGCCTGCTGCCGCCGGGCTCGCTGCGGGCCGCCCGGGGACTGCCCGCCGTGATCGGGCTGCGCGGGCTCGCCTCGGCGGCGTTCGTCGGTGCCGAGGTGGTCGTCCCGCTGATGCTCTCCCGGGAACGTGGACTCTCGCCGACGGCGGCGGGGCTGGTGCTGACGACTGGTGCGTTGTTCTGGTCGGCGGGCTCCTGGATACAGGGGCGAATGCGGGCACCGGCCTCCCGGGCCAGCCTCCCGCGTGCCGGGCTGGCCTGCGTGACCGCCGGCATCGGCACGGTGGCGCTCACCCTCCTGCCCGGTACACCGATCGCCGTGGCCGTGCTCGGCTGGGCCGTCGCCGGGCTGGGCATGGGGCTGCTCTACCCGTCGCTGTCCGCTCTCACCCTGGAGCTGTCCGCGCCCGGAGAGCAGGGCCGCAGCAGCTCGTCGCTGCAACTGTGCGATTCGCTCGGCGCGGCGACCGTGCTGGCGCTGACCGGCGCCGTACTCGCCAGTGGCTCGGGTCCCGCTTCGGGCAGCTTCCTGGTCGCCCTCGCGATCTCGACCGCCCTGGCCCTGAGCGGCACCCTCCTCGCCACCCGGGTGACCCCCAGCGCGCTCCGTCGACCGTGAAGCTGCCGCCGGCGCGGTGGACCGCGAGCGGCGACAACTTCCTGATCCAAGCTCGGGGTGGAGCGAACCCGGCCCGATGCGTGGTCTGGGCCGCGAGGATGGGCGGAGGATGAACTTCCTGACCGTGCTGCCGCTGGCCGTGGTGATGGTCGCCGGGACGCAGTTCGTCGCGGCGGTGCTGCTTCCCTCGGCCGATCGTCCGCGCGCCGCGCTCCTCGGATATCTGGCCGCGGTGGGAGGTGTGGTCACCGTCGGGGTGACGGTCAGCTGGCTGGTCACCCGGGCGTTGCGGGGCTTCGCCGACCGGGCGGAGACCGACGTCGGCCACCTGGAGCGCACCGCCCACCGGGTCGACTGGGCGGTGCTGGTGCTGCTGGCCGTACTCGCGGTGGTCGTCTACCTGCGCCGCCACCAGACCGGCACGCCACGCTGGTTGACCACCCTCCAGCACGCCGGCCCGGGTGGGGCCGCCCGGCTCGGCGCGGTGCTCGTCGCCACCTCGCCGTCGGACGACCTGACCATGGCGGCCGTCGGCGCGAGCGTCGCCCGGCACGACCTGTCGTGGTGGCACCTGTTGCCGTTCGTCGCGCTGACGGTCGGACTGCTGGCCCTGCCGCTGCTCGCCCTGCTGATTGCCGGCCGGCGCGCCGCCACGGCGCTGCCCCGCGTCCGCACCTGGTCCGACCGGAACTCCTGGGTGATCAGTGAGATCGTGATCGTGTTCTACGTGCTGGTGACGGTGCTCGATCTGCTGAGCTGAGACTGCGGGCGGGCCGTTCGGCGGGCAGGTCGACCGCCGCTGCCGGTACGCCTTCCGGGTCGATCGGCCAGGCGGTGGACCCGTCACCACAGCCCCGCCCCGGGGGCGGTCAGCACGCAGACACGTACGGGGGAACGGGGTGGAGATGAGAACCTGTCTGGTTCACATTCGACCTAGCGTGACCACCATGTTCGCTGTCGTCGTTGCTGTCATCCTCTACTGCTTCGGATTCGTCTTCCTCTACGGCGTGATCCGGCTCGCCGTACGCCAGGCGTTGGAAGACCTCGAGGTCCGCCGTGCCCAGGCGCTGCGGGCGGAAGAGCTCGCGGCCAATCGGGACCGCACGTTCCTCAAGGAGAACGCCTTCCTCGCCGGAGGCTGAGTGGCACCGCGGACGGCCGCAGCCGGCGACCGGCTGGCCGCCTCGGTGCCGTGGGTGGAAGGATCACACCCGTGATGGGGACGCCGAAGACCGAACCGGCCCGCACCCGCCCCGACCTGCTGGCCCCGCCGGTCGCCGCGGCGCTCGCAGAGTGGCCCGTCGACGCGCCGGTGGACGTGGACGAGGTGCTGGTCGCGCCGATCGACGCCGAACTCGCCGACACCGCGGCGTTCTGCGCGGCGTACGACGTGGGGCCGGACGTCTCGGCCAACTGCGTGGTGGTGGCCGGTAAACGGGAGGGCGTGGTCCGCTACGCGGCCTGCATCATCCTTGCCACCACTCGGGCCGACGTGAACGGGGTGGCCCGGAGGGCGCTCGACGTACGCAAGGCGAGCTTCGCGCCGATGGCGGACGCGGTCGAGCTGACCGGCATGGAGTACGGCGGGATCACCCCGATCGGCCTGCCGGCCGCGTGGCCGATCCTGGTCGACTCCCGGGTGATCGCCACGCCGCACGTCATCATCGGCTCCGGCGTACGGCACAGCAAGATCGCGCTGCCTGGTCCGGCGCTCGGCGCGCTGCCCAACGCACGAGTGGTCGAGGATCTGGCGCGGCCCGCCTGACCGGCGGTCCGGCCCGGCCTGACCCGGCCGGCGGTCCGGGCGGCTGATCGGTCGCGAAGCCGCGCGCTCATCGGTGTCGATATCGTTGCACGTGAAACATCAACGGTGTCGATGCCTGCCGGTTGCGCGAGCCGGCCGCCGGCCGCGGCGGCGTGGGTTCAGTCCTTGCCCGACTCGAGGCGTTCGACCTCGGCCAGCGCGGCGAGCAGCGTCTGCGGCTCCTGCGCGCCGCTGATCCCGTACTTGCCGGCGAGCACGAACGTCGGCACGCTGCTGATGCCGAGATCCCGGGCCTTGGCCAGCTCGGCGGCGACCGTCTTCGTGCCCTCGTCCGAGTCGAGGTACCGGCGTGCGTCGGCGCCGTCCAGTCCGACCTGAACGGCGAGCTCCGCGAGCGCGTCCCGTGAGCCGATGTCGATCCCGCCCACGAAGTGCGCCTGGTAGAGCGCGTCCACCATCTCGCTGGCCCGGCCGCGTTCGGTGGCGTACGCGATGAGCCGGTGCGCGTCGAAGGTGTTCGCGGCGATCGCCCGGTCGTAGTCGAGCCGCAGCCCGGCCCCGGCCGCCGCCTCGGTGACCCGCGCGACCATCTGCCGGGCGTTGGCGGGGCCGCCGAACTTGGCGCTGAGCGCCTCGACCAGGGGCACCGGCTCGGGCACCGGCGACGGATCCAGCTGGAACGGCCGGTAGCGCACGGTCACCTCGCCGTCGTACGACGCGAGGGCCTGCTCCAGCCGGTGCTTGCCGATGTAGCACCAGGGGCACACCACATCGCCGTAGATCTCGATCTCCATGATCGGTGGCAACTCCGAGGTCAGCCCAGTTGTTCCCGCACCTGGCGCTTCAGCCGCGCCAGGATCGCCGTGCCGCCGCGTACCCGCAGTGGGCTGATCGCCTGGGCCAGGCCCATCCGCTGGTAGAGGTCGTCCGGAACGGCGAGAACCTCCTCCGCCGTCGCCCCGGTGAGCCCTTCGGCGAGGATGCCGGCGAAGGCGCGGGTGGTGGGGGCCTCGGGCGGGCAGTCGAAGATCGTCTCCACCGTCTTCTCCGGTGTCACCCGGGCGCGCAGGAAGAACGCGGTCTGACACTCCGGTACCTGCTCCATGCCCTCCCGCTCCGGCGCGTCCGGCGGGAGCTGTGGAATGACATCGGCGTACTCGAGCAGCATCTCCAGCACCACGTCGCGGGGTGCGGCGGCGAACTCGTCGACGATCTCGGCCAACCTGGCCGGCATGGCGGACATGCGGTCGAGGCTACCCCGGTGCAGAGGGGCCCTCCGCTGTGAAGGGGCCCCTCCTCACACCGTGGGCGACTGCTCGCTGATCTCGCTGAGGGCGGACTGCGGGTCGAGCTGCATCGCCAGGTCGCCGAGGGAGACGATGCCGACCAGCTTGCGATCGCTGTCACAGACCAGCACCCGCCTGATTCCGCGCTCGCGCATCAACGCCGCCGCCTCCCCGGCCGTCGCGTGCTGCTCGATCATCACGACCTCCCGGGTGGTGATCGAGCCGATCGTGGTGCTGGACGGGTTCGCGCGTTCGGCCACCGCGCGGACCACGATGTCCCGGTCGGTGAGCATCCCGGCGAGGCTGGCGCCGTCGGTGACGACGACGTCTCCGATGTCGGCCTCCCGCATCACCGTTGCCGCTTCGTCCAGGGTGGTCTCCGCCGGCAGGTAGACGATCCGCTTGGTCATCACATCGCTGACCCGGTAACCGGTCATGGGAGTCCTCCACAAACGCATACGCCGATCCGGATTCCGTACCCCGTCACGGTTTGGTTATACCCGGTGTGCGGGGTGTACCGAGTCGACGAGCCGCTCAACCAACCCGTCGAGCGGCAGCTCGGCCCGCTCGCCGGTGGCCCGGTCGCGCAGTTCGACGTACCCGTCGGCGAGCCGGCGGCCGACCACGACGGCGCGCGGGACGCCGATCAGCTCGGCGTCGGTGAACTTCACCCCCGCGGAGACGCCGGACCGGTCGTCGACCAGCACCCGCAGGCCCGCCGCGGAGAGCCGCGCACCGAGGTCGAGCGCCGCCTCCAGCTGCGGCCCCTTACCGGCGGCCACGAGGTGTACGTCACACGGTGCGACCGCCGCCGGCCAGACCAGCCCCCGCTCGTCGTGATGCTGTTCGGCGACGGCGGCGACCGCCCGGGACACTCCGATCCCGTAGCAGCCCATGGTCGGCCGGACAGGCTTGCCCTCCGGGCCGAGCACGTCGACGGCGAACGCGTCGGTGAACCTGCGGCCGAGCTGGAAGATGTGCCCCACCTCGATGCCGCGCCGGATGGTCAGCGCACCGGCTTCGCACACCGGGCAGGGGTCGCCGGGGCGCACCTCGGCCGCCTCGATCGTGCCGTCCGGGGTGAAGTCCCGGCCGTTGGCGACTCCGGTGGCGTGCCGGCCCGGTTCGTTGGCCCCCGTCAACCAGGCGGTGCCGGGCGCGATTCGCGGATCGACCAGGTAGCGCAGGTCGAGCTTGTCGAGGATCTGCGGGCCGAGGTAGCCGCGGACCAGTTCGGGGTGCCCCGCCCAGTCGTCGAAGACGGTTACCGTGGCCGGGTGCAGCGCGGCAGCGACCCGCTTCAGGTCGACCTCCCGGTCGCCCGGTACGCCGATCACCAACAGTTCGGCCTCGTCCACGCCCGGCCGTCGTACGGTCAGCACGATGTTCTTCAGCGTGTCGGCAGCGGTCCAGTCGTCGCGGCCGCCGAGCCGTCGGGTGTTGGCCATCTCGACCAGGCCGGCGATGGTGGGCGTCTCCGGGGTGTCGTGCACCTCGACGGGCGGGTGGGCGTGCGGGTCGCCGGACGCCGGGGCGCGCGTCGTGACGGCCTCGGTGTTCGCCGCGTAGTCGCAGGACGTGCAGCCCACGAAGGTGTCCTCACCCACCGGCGTGGCGGCGAGGAACTCCTCCGACGCCGAGCCGCCCATCGCACCGGACATCGCGTGCACCACCGTGTAGTCCAGGCCGAGCCGGTCGAAGATTCGCCGGTACGCCGCTCGCTGCCGCTCGTACGCGGCCTGGAGGCCCGCCTCGTCCAGGTCGAACGAGTAGGCGTCCTTCATCAGGAACTCGCGCCCGCGCAGCAGTCCGGCCCGGGGACGGGCCTCGTCCCGGAACTTCGTCTGGATCTGGAAGAGCGTCACCGGGAAGTCCCGGTACGACGTGAAAAGGTCCTTGACCAGCAGCGCCGCCATCTCCTCGTGGGTCGGGGCGAGCAGATGCTCGGCACCCTTCCGGTCGGCGAAGGTGAAGATGTCGTCCCCGTACTCCGTCCACCGGCCGCTCGCCCGGTACGGCTCCGCCGGCAGCAGCGCCGGGAAGTGCACCTCCTGGCCGCCGATGGCCGCCATCTCCGACCGGACCACCTCGCTGATTCGGTCCAGCACCAGCTTGCCCAGCGGCAGCCACGTGTAGCCGCCCGGTGCGGCGCGGCGGATGTAGCCGGCACGCAGTAGGAGCCGGTGGCTCGGCACCTCCGCGTCCGCCGGGTCCTCGCGCAGGGTCCGGAGCAGCAGGGTCGACATGCGCAGCAGCATTGGCGCAGCGTACGTCCGGTGCCGTCGACCGGGCGACGGGTTTCGGATCTGAGAGGAATCAATGAACACCGCTTCGCGAGCCCCGGCGTGCCCGTGCCCAGCCACCCGACTTCAGGGACGTCTGCCACGTTCACCCCTGGGGGCAACGCCGCCGCGGGGCACGGTGCAAAACTGGTCGCCGCAGGCAACGAGAAGCGTGAGGGGGCGGCAGTGCGCTGGCGCAGCTTCGTGGCGGTGGGCGACAGCTTCACCGAGGGAATGGACGACCCGTACCCGGACGGCACCTTCCGCGGCTGGGCCGATCTGGTGGCCACCCGGTTGGCCGCCGAGGCCGGGCCCGATTTCCGCTACGCGAACCTCGCCATCCGCGGCCGGCTCTTCCCGAACATCGTGGCGAACCAGGTGCCCGAGGCGCTCGCCATGAAGCCGGACCTGGTCAGCTTCGCCGCCGGTGGCAACGACGTGCTGCGCCGCACCTTCGACGGGGAGCGGCTCGTCGCCCACTTCGACGAGATCGTGGGGCAGTTCCGGGCGATCGGGGCGGACGTGCTGATCTTCCGGTTCGCCGACGTGATGGCCCGGCTGCCCGGGCAGCGTCTGGTCAAGCCCAGGGTGGAAGTGCTCAACCGGGCGGTCGGCGAGACCGCCGAACGGCACGGTGCGATCATGGTCGACCTCTACGCCGACGACACGTACCTGCATCCGATGCTGTGGGGCACCGACCGACTGCACCTTTCACCGGCGGGGCACCGGCGGGTCGCCGGCCAGGTGCTCGACGCGCTCGGCGTGGGCTGCGACGAGGAGTGGCTCCTGGTCCCGCCGCACCCGGAACCGACGCCGTGGCTGGCCGCCCGGACGGCCGACCTGCGCTGGGCCGGTCAGCACCTGGCGCCGTGGATCAAGCGCCGGCTCACCGGCCGCTCGTCCGGCGACACCGTCGTCGCGAAACGCCCGACACTCGGCCCGATCGGCGACTGACCGCTGCCGGCCTGCCTGGCCGGTCACGTTTGCGGGTCGGTACCGGTGCATCCGGCGTACCTTGGGGATCATGTCTGTGCCGAGCGATCCTGATCCCCGACTCCAGGCGTATGCGGACCCGCAGCGCCTGGTCACCACCGCCTGGCTGGCCGAGCACCTCGGCGACGACGGGCTCGTCGTGATCGAGTCCGACGAGGACGTCCTGCTCTACGACACCGGCCACATTCCGGGTGCGGTCAAGGTGGACTGGCACCTGGAACTGAACGACCAGGTGACCCGGGACTACCTGGACGCCAAGAGTTTCGCCGAGTTGTGCGCCGCCAAGGGCATCGGCCGCGACGACACGGTCGTCTTCTACGGCGACAACTTCAACTGGTGGGCCGCGTACGCCCTCTGGGTCTTCTCCCTCTTCGGCCACCAGGACGTACGGCTGCTCGACGGCGGCCGGCAGAAGTGGATCGCCGAGGGGCGGGAGCTGAGCCGCGACAAGGCGACCCGAGCGCGGGCCGACTACCCGGTGCCGCAGCGGGACGACGCTCCGCTCCGGGCGTACCGCGAGCAGGTGATGGCGCACGTGGCCGCCGGCCGTCCGCTGGTCGACGTCCGCTCGCCCGGCGAGTACACCGGCGAGATGCTGCACATGCCGGACTACCCGCAGGAGGGCGCGCTGCGCGGCGGGCACATCCCGGGTGCGGTGAACAAGCCGTGGAAGCAGGCCGCCAACGACGACGGGACGTTCAAGTCGGCGGACGAGCTGCGCGCGATCTACGGCGACCAGCTCGGGTTGAGCCCGGACGACGACATCGTGGCCTACTGCCGGATCGGTGAGCGGTCCAGCCACACCTGGTTCGTGCTGCGGCACCTGCTCGGCTACCCGCAGGTGCGCAACTACGACGGCTCGTGGACCGAGTGGGGCAACCTGGTGCGCGCCCCTGTCGTGCAGGGCGACCAGCCCGGAGGCCTGAACCCCTGACGGTGAGTCGCCGGAACGGGTCCCCGCGCGCCGGCTCCGGTGCGAGGGGACCCGTTCCACAGCAGCCGGCCGGCAGGCGGCAGCTCATCCGGCGGCGAGCGAGATCTCGCCGTACAGATCCCGGAGCACTCCGGTGACCTCGCCGGTCGCCGGCCGCCAGCGCAGCAGTCCACCCGGGGCGTGGCGGAGCAGCACGGCGTCGCCGTCCCAGCCCAGCACCGGGCAGCAGCCCTTCCAGCGGTCGTGGCCCAGGTCGAGCAGCCGGGTCACCACTCCGGTCGTGGCGTCCAACACCGCGACCCCTTCCCGCCCGTCCGCGCCGCCGGTGCTGATCCAACCCGCCTGGGCGATCTCGTCGCGGCGCTGCCAGGCCCTTCCGTAGAACTCGTTCACCCGGTTGCCGGCCGGCAGCGCCCGGAAGTCGAGCGGCCGGTTGCCCAGATCGGTGCGGTCGGCGCTCCACGTCCAACGGCTCAGGGTCAGGCCGTCCCGGAGGCCACCCAACGCCAGCAGGGTGTCGGTTGGGCCGGCCGGGTCGGGGACGACCATCTCCCAGGGAGAAAGCGGGATCGTCCGGGTGGCACCCGTCCGCCGGTCCAGTTCGTACGTCGTGTTTTCGTCGCCGACGAAGAGCCGGTCGCCGGCCCAGAGGACGTGCTCCAGGTAGCCGTTGAGCGGGTACCGGCGGACCTGGGCGGTGGTCAGATCGACCACGATCACCTCGTCGGTCTGCGCGAACGCGGCCAGCCGTCCGTCCGCGGAGAGGCTGCCGGACTTCAGGGCAGAGGCCTCGTTGCCGCCGGCGTCGCGGGTTCTGGCCGGGGTGACCACGTCGAGTTCCCGTACCAGACCGTCATCGCCGAGCACCCGGATCCGTCCCGCCGCGCCGGTCTCCGGGTCGACCGGCTGATAGAGCGCCAGCGCCCGGCGGACCGGCCGGCTGGAGAGCGAGGCGGTCACCGGGTCGCCGAGACGATTGAGCGGGCTCGCGGGGTAGGCGAGCTGTTCCGGCGGCTGCTGCACCGGCGTGTTCGGCACCGGCTTCGCGGTCGCGGTGGCGGCCGTGGGCGGTGCCGGCGGGTCGGCGGGACGCAGGGCCAGCACCACGCCGCCGCTGAGCAGGACGACAGCCGTGGCGGCGGTGCCGGCGACGCGGCGGGCGCGCCGGACGCGGCGAGCCCGCTCCCAGCCGGCCGCCGCCGGATGGCTCGGGCGTACGTCCTCGGCGGCGAGGGTCAGCAGCCGGGTCAGGTCCTCGTCCCTCACTTGTTCACCTCCGTTCCGTGGGCAGGCCGTCGTCGTGGCCCAGCTCAGGGGCGAGTTCGCGGAGCCGGCGCAGCGCGGCATGGCACTGGCTCTTGACCGTGCCCACGGTCACGCCGAGCACCTCGGCGGTGGCCGCCTCGCTCAGGTCCTCGTAGTAGCGCAGCACCAGCACCGCCCGTTGCCGTGGCGGGAGTCGGCCGACCGCGTCGCGCAGCGCGAGCCGGAGCGCGCCGTCCCGGTCGGCGCTCACCCGCTCCGGTGGTTGGGCGCTCAGCCATTCCCGCCGGCGGCGTCGCCACCAGGAGACCGTGTCCCGGTAGAGGATCGACCGCACGTACGCGGCCGGGTCGCCCTCGCGCACGCTGGACCAGCGCAGCGCCAGTTTGAGCAGCGCGTCCTGGAGGAGATCCTCGGCCTGGTGCCGATTGCCGCAGACCAGGTACGCGGCGCGCAGCAGCCGGTGCTGGTGGTTCTCCACGAAGGCGACGTAGCCGTCCCGTCCTTCGCTCGCCGCCGGCTCCATCCGTTTCCTTCCCGGCCGTCGCGTTCCGCGTCACCTGCCAGACGCATGGGGAGGCAGAAAGGTTGGGTCAATTCTCCAGTACCCCGGTCAGGTAACGGTGAAGGGACGGCGCGGCGGGCTCGGTGCTGGTCGAACCCCTCCAGTACGCGCTGGATCTCGGCGGGGTGTCCTCGGTGGACGACGTGCTGCTCAACGCGACGGGGGCGGTCCTGGCCGGGCGGCTGTCCCGGCGGTGGTGGGCCGGTCGGCGGCCGGCGCCGGGGCGGCCGGTCGCAGCACCCGCCACGCCGCGACGGTGACCAGTGCGAACGTTCCCGCGGCCGCGACCGTGACCGGCACCGTCCCGTACGCCCCGGCGACCAGCCCGGCGAGCGCGGCGCCGACCGGCGCGCTGAGCAGCCCGAGCATGCGCTGAGCCGATCCCACCCGACCGAGCAGCGCGGCCGGCACCTGCTGCTGCCCGTACGACGTCCAGAGGCTGTTCCACACGGACGTGCCGGCGGCGAAGACCGCCAGCGCGAGACCCGCCCACACCGGGTGCCGGGAGAGCGCGAACCCGGTCAGCGCGACGGTCTGCGCGGCGAGCACGGCACGCAGCGCGGGCAGCGTGCCGAGCCGGGCCGCGATCCGGCCGGCGGTCAGCGCCCCGACCACCCCACCGACGATCGCGGTCGCGGTGAAGAGCCCGTACCCGGCCGCGGGCACCCGAAGCACCTCCAGCGCATGGAGCACCACGATGGCCAGCAGTCCGCTGATCGCCAGGTTGCTCGCCGCCGTGAGCAGGGCGATCCGCCACAGCATCCGGTTGCCGCGTAGCCAGCGCAGACCGGTCGTCATCTCCGCCCGGAGCGAGCCGCGCCGGCCGGCCGTGCTGCCGTCCGCGCCGTCCGTGCTGCCCGGCCCGTCCACGCCGTCGTGACCCTTGATCGCGACGGCACGGCGACCGTCCCGAGGCCGCGGGAGTCGGGCGGTCGCCCGTTCGTGGCCGGAGGCAGGTGAGAGCGGCGAGAGCGCCAGGACGAGGAGCGCGGCCAGGGCGAAGGTGACGGCGTCGAGAGCGAAGGGGAACGCGGGGGCCAGGGCGAACGCCGCGCCGGCCGCGGGCGCTCCGATGAGGCCGCCGGCCACGGCCGTACCGGCCTGGAGACGACCGTTGGCCCGGGGCAGGGCGGCCGACGAAACGACGGACGGCAGCAGCGCGAAGGAGGCGGCGTCGAAGAGTGCGGCCAGGGCGGCGAGCAGGAACGCCGCCAGCAGCAACGTCACGATGCCGGCCCGGTCGACGGCGATCGCCACGGCGAGCGCGGCCACCAGGGCGGCACGTACGCCGTCCACCAGCGCCATCGTGCGCCGCCGGTCCCAGCGGTCGGCGTAGACGCCACCGAGCAGGCCGAACAGCAGTGGCGGCAGCTGCCCGGCCACGGTGATCGCGGCGATCAGCCGAGGATCGCGGGTCAGCGTTGCGGCGAGCAGGGCGAGCGCCGGCGTACGCAGGGCGTCGCCGATGCGTGAGGAGACGGCGGCCGACCACAGCAGGTGGAAGTCACGGCCAAGACGGGTTGCGGACATGACGGGGAGGCTGCGGGTTCGACCCGGTCGAGGGTCAAGCCGCCAGGTGAAAGGGGGACGCGCCTGTCGGTGATCATCGGTACGGTGAGCGCCGGCATCGGACCGGGGGAGCGCAAAGGCGTGGACCACACTTTCCAGGTCGACCTTCGTGGCGTCGTCGACCTGCTCAGTCATCACCTCTACGGCAGCCCGCGGGTGTACGTCCGCGAGCTCTTACAGAACGCGGTCGATGCGATCACCGCGCGGCGGGCGGCCGACCCCGACGCGCCCGCGCTGATCCGCATCGAGCCGCCCGAGCTGACCGGCGACGGGACGCTCCGGGTGCACGACACCGGCATCGGTCTCACCGAGGCGCAGGTGCACGAGCTGCTGGCCACGATCGGCCGCAGCTCCAAGCGGGACGAGCTGGGCTTCTCCCGCCACGACTTCCTCGGCCAGTTCGGCATCGGGCTGCTCTCCTGCTTCCTGGTCGCCGACGAGATCCGGGTGTTCACCCGGCACGCCGACGAGCCCTCCGTGTGCTGGACGGGCTACTCCGACGGCCGGTACACGGTCCAGCTCGCGTCGCCGGGGGCCGCGCGGAGCGAGCCGGGCACCAC
This sequence comes from Micromonospora sp. NPDC005367, assembly GCF_040606825.1. Lineage (NCBI taxonomy): Bacteria > Bacillati > Actinomycetota > Actinomycetes > Micromonosporales > Micromonosporaceae > Micromonospora > Micromonospora sp. NPDC005367. The sequence goes on from NZ_JBEXFP010000005.1 coordinate 232,342, forward strand.
CGTCACGCTCGTCCCACGCAGGGCCGCCGAGCAGTGGTTCACCACCCCGACCGTCGTCGACCTGGCCCGGCTCTTCGGCTCGCTGCTGCCGTTCACCGTCCGGGTCGGCGACGTGACCACGACCGCCGGGCCACCGCCGTGGCCGGCGGAACCCGGCATGCCCGTCGACCGTCCGGCCCTGATCCGGTACGCCCGGGAGGCGCTCGGCTTCGACCCGTTCGACGTGCTGCCGCTCTCCGTACCGGAGGCCGGGCTGACGGGCGCGGCGTTCATCCTCTCCGAGCCGGTGAACCCGGCGGCCCGGGCCGGGCACCGGGTCTACCTGAAGCGGATGCTCCTCACCGAGCACGCCGACGGGCTGCTGCCCGACTGGGCGTTCTTCGCGCACTGCGTGGTGGATGCCAGCGAACTGCGGCCCACCGCGAGCCGCGAGGCGCTCTACGAGGACTCGCTGCTCACCGCGACCCGCGAGGCGCTCGGCGACCAGGTGCGCGGTTGGCTGGTGCGGCTCGCCAAGCACGACCCGCGCCGGCTGGGGGAGTTCCTCCAGGTCCACCACCTAGGTGTCAAGGCGCTGGCGTTGCACGACGACGAGATGCTCCGGCTGGTCGACCAGTGGTGGCCCATGGACACGAACGTCGGCACGCTCACGCTGGCCGAGTTCCGGCAGCGCCACGGCCTGATCCGGTACGCGGCGAGCCTGGACGAGTTCCGGCAGCTCGCCGCGGTCGCCGCGGCCCAGGATCTGGCCGTGGTGAACGGTGGCTACACGTACGACACCGAGCTGATCGAGCGGCTGCCCGCCGTCGACCGGTCGGTGCTCATCGAGCGGCTGGAACCGAGCGACCTGACCACCCGCTTCGACAGTCTCGACCCCCAGGTCGAGCTGGCCCTGCGGCCGTTCCTCGCCGCCGCCCAGCGGGCGCTGGAGCGGACCGGCTGCGAGGTGGTGATCCGGGCCTACGACCCCGTCTCGCTACCCGCGCTGTACCTGGTGAGCCGCTCGGCGGCCTTCAACGACCAGCTCGCGGCCAGCCGCGACAAGGCCGACGAACTGTGGGGTGGGGTGCTCGACGCGCTCGCCGCGTCCGCCCCACCGGATCGTCCGCAGTTGGTGCTCAACCACCGCAACCCGCTGGTCCGCCGGGTCAGCACGCTCACCGATCCGGATCTGGTCGGACTCGCCGTCGAGGCGCTCTACGGGCAGGCGTTGCTGCTCGGGCACCATCCCATCCGCGCGGGGGACGCCGCGCTGCTGAACAGTTCGTTCCTCGGCCTGCTCGGCCGGGCCGTACCCGGACAGGAGTGACCGGTGGACACGATCGAGGACCTCTGGCGGGTGTTCCGGCAGGTCTCCAACATGCCGTTCGGGCCCGGGCAGATCGCCGCGCTGGAGCAACTGCTCCGGCGGGTCGACGCGGCCGATGATCGTGAGCTGGCCTTCGTCACCCGGTTGCAGGGCACCAACGCGTACACCTACGGCGGCGAGCCGGCGAAGTCCTTCGTCACCTTCTCCTGGTGCCTCGCCGAGTTCGACCGCGATCCGCAGCCCTACCATGCCCGCTACGCGGGGCAGCTGCTCTGGCACTTCAAGTACATGGTCAACCTCATGCTGAAGTTCCCCGAGGTGCCGCTGGACCGGACGTACGCGGTCATCGACGACATGGAGCGGCGTTACCGGGCTGGCGGGCACAGCCTCCAGGCCGTCCACAAGCACCGGTTCCGGGTGGCCGAACATGTCGGCGACAGCGATGCGGCCGCGCACTGGTACCGGCTCTGGCAGACCACGCCGCGTGACAACCTCTCCGACTGCGCCGGCTGCGACCCGACCACCGAGGTGCAGTACCTCGCCGACACCGGCCGGTACGCCGAGGCGGCGACCCTCGCCGAGCCGGTGCTCGCCGGTCGGCTCACCTGCAGTGAGCAGCCGCAGGCCATCCTGACCGCGCTGCTCGTGCCGTACCTGCGGTCGGGACGGCACGAGGACGCGCGCAACGCGCACCGGACGGCGTACCGCCGGATGCGCGGCAACATCTCCGACCTGTGGGACATCGGCGACCACATCGAGTTCTGCACGGTGACCGGCAACGAGGCGCGGGCCCTGGAACTGGTCGAGCGACACCTGGACTGGCTGGACCGGTCGCCCTCCCCGGCCGCGACCATGCACTTCGCGGCGACCGCCTCCGCAGCGCTCAAGCAGGTGGACGGTGAGCTGACCGTGTACCGGCGGGCCGCGGCTGACCGGCCGGCTGCCGAAGTCCCGGCGGCACGGCTCGCTGAGGAACTGGCCCGGACCGCCACCGACCTGGCGTCCCGGTTCGATGCCCGTAACGGCACCGCCCGCCAGTCCGAGCTGGTCGCCGCCCGCCTCGCGATACAGCCGACCGGTGAGCATCTGCCGCTCTCGGCGAGCATGCGCCGTCGTGTGCCCCGCTCGGAATCCCCGGCGGAAGACCTCACGCCGCCCGACGTCCAGGGCGCGGTCGTTTCGAACCCGGTGCCACCGGAGATCCCGGCAGGCGCCGGCGCGGACCAACTGCTCGACCTCGCCGAGTCGAGCTGGCACCGGCACGACCGCACTGGCTTCCGGGCCGCCCTCGCCGCATACGACGAGCGGTTCGGCGCGGCGGAGCCGTCCCCTTCGGCGAGGGCCCGACGGCTGGAGCTTCGGGCCGCCGAGCTGAGCGACGGCGAGCAGGTCGCGGACGCGATCGAGACCGCCCGGGCGGCAACGGCCGCCCACGGGGAACTGGGTGACGAGGTCCGGGCACAGGTGGTCGCCAGCCGGCTCGGTGTGCTGCTCGCCATGACCGAGGAGAGCAGGCAGGAAGGGCTGGCGCTGGCCGAGGCAGCCGCCGAAACCCTGGACCGGCTCGGGGACGACCGGCAGCGGGCCGCCGCGTACGACCGGGTGGCGCTCGCGCTGATGCACAGCGAGCGCTGGGACGAGGCGCTGGCCGTGCTGGAGCGGATTCCGGCGGGTGCGGTCGACGACCCGTACCTGGAACTGCGGGTCGCGCTGCACCGCGCCCATGCACTCGAGGAGTCGGAGCAGGCGGAGGAGTTCCGCGCAGCGGCCGAAGGGGCCCGTACGCTCGCCCGGGAGCTGGGCGTCGGCGAGTTGCTGATGAGTGCCTGCCTGGCGTACGCGCGGGCGGCGGACGACCCGGCGGACGCGGTGACCGCCTGCGACGAGGCACTGCGCGTGGCGCCGCGAGCCACCCTGGTCGCCGTCCGGGTCACCCGGGCGCGTGCGCTGATGGCGGCCGGGCGCGCCGACGAAGCGGTGGACGACTTCGCCGAGGCGGTCACGCTCTGCGTGGAGCAGGGTGCCCCGGGCGACGCGCTGCTGCGCTGGGAGCTGGCCAACGCGTACCGGGTCGCCGGTCGGTTGCACGAGGCGGCCGAGGTCGCCGAGGAGGCGGTGATCGGGCTCGACAAGCTCGGGGCGCAGGTTCAGGCGGACCGCTGCCGTTACCTGTTGGCCGGCATCTACCAGGCGCTCGGCGAGATCGACCCGGCGCTCGCACTGCTGGAGCAGCTCGCGGAGAACCTGGACGGTCCGGACAATCTGCCGCACCGGGCGGAGATGCTGGAAGAGGCCGGCGGGCTGCTCTACGACGCGGACCGGGACGCCGCCGCCGCCGGGCGGTTCGCGGCGGCGGCGAGCGCGTACGAGCTGGCCGGGCACCCGGTGGACGAACTGCGGGCCCGCCGGCGCGAGGCGTACGCCTGGATGTGGGCCGGTGACGGCACCGCGGCTCTTCGCGTCCTGGAGGTGATGGACCGCCTCGCGGCGGCGCTCGCCGAGGACTCGGAGCCGCCGGCGACGTACGAGCGGGCGATGGCGGCCGAGGTAGCGGCTCGGGTGCTGGCCGGCGACAGCCGGGAGAGCGAGGCGCTGGACCGGCTGGACGGGGTGCCCGAGCGCCTCCGCACGATCGAGGCGTTCGGCGAGGCGGCGCAGGTCGAGATCTTCACCGGGGAGCTGCTGCTGCGGCTGGACCGGCCGGCCGAGGCGGAGCGGTTGCTGAGCGTGGTGCTGGGTGGGCTGCCCGTCGGCTCCCGGCCGGTCCAGCAGGCCGCGTGGCTGCTGGCCCAGGCGCTGGACAGGTTGGGCCGCCCGGACGAGGCGGCGAAGCTGCGTACCGAGCACGGTCTCGACCACGATCACGACGGCTGACCATGACCCGGGCCGGCCGCCGCGCCGGCCGGCCCGGGTCGTCGGCCGACCGATCGACCATCCCGTAACCGTGCCTCCGTCTCGCTCCGTGGGCGGGTCTACGCTTGCCCCGTGACGGTGGAGCAGCAGGCGCGGGGCGCGGCCGGCGCGAACCGGCGCCGTTCCCGTAAGGACGAGATCCTCGAGATCGCGGTCGGCCTCTTCGCCGCCCGTGGCTACCACGGGGTCTCGATGGACGACATCGGTGCGGCGGCCGGGGTCACCGGGCCGGCGCTCTACCACCACTTTGCCGGCAAGGAGGCCATGCTGGTCGCCGCGCTCATCCCGGTGAGCGAAGGGCTGCTGGCCGGCGGCCGCGAACGTGCGACCACGCACCCGAACGATCCGAGGGCCGCGCTGGAGTCACTCATCGACTTCCACGTCGAATTCGCGCTGGCGAATCCGGCGGTGATCGCCCTGCACCTGCACGAGCTGGACCGTCTTCCCGACGAGCCGCGTCGCCGGATCCGCCGCCTCCAGCGGCTCTACGTCGAGGATTGGGTGACGGTGCTCACCGCCCTGCATCCGGGCATGCCCGACGGCGAGGCCCGCGTGCTGGCGCACGCGGCGTTCGGCCTGATGAACTCCACTCCGTTCCTCGGCGGCGAAGTGGACCGCCGTCGCCGCGCGGAACTGCTCCGCGACGCCACCCTGGCCGCCCTCCTAGCCTGACCCCCACCCCCACCCCACCCCCACCCCCACCCCCACCCCTGCAAGGGTTGATCAAGAAGTTCGCGTCAGCTTCCGCCCGGAAAATGACGCAAACCTCTTGATCAACGCGTGTGGCGCGTGGGT